>NZ_JAAAPK010000011.1:300000-379762 GCF_009909105.1 Corallococcus exiguus | reverse complement strand
AAACCTCTCATTGACGAACCGGACTCGCGTGGAGCAGCGCGTCCGGCCCGAAACCGACTTCTTCAGCAGCCTGCTAGCCCCAGCACGCTTCACGCAGTGGACGGAACAGGCAACCCCCCAGGAGACACGAAATGAAGATCAGCGTGACGAGCGTGATGGTGGATGATCAGTCCAAGGCCCTGAAGTTCTACACGGAGGTCCTGGGCTTCGTGCTGAAGGTGGATGTCCCGATGGGGCCCAAGGACCGGTGGCTGACCGTCGTCGCGCCGGACGCGCCGGAGGGCACGCAGATTTTGCTGGAGCCCATGGGCTTCGCGCCCGCGCGAGTGTTCCAGAAGGCGCTGTTCGACGCGGGCATCCCGTTGACGTCGTTCGGCGTGGATGACTGTGAAGCGGAATATGAACGCATGGTGAAACTCGGCGTGGTGTTCCGCAGCAAGCCCACCGTCATGGGCCCCGTCACCGTCGCTGTGTTCGAGGACACTTGCGGGAACCTCATCCAGATAGCGCAGGTCTGAGCAGTGTGTTGAAGCCCCGGGCCCCCGGGGTGTTGCGCTAGCGTGGAGCCATGTCTTCGGAGCGCAGCAAGGGCCGTGTCCGCACGGTGGAGGAAGGGTTGGGGCGGCTGTCCTCGCACGATGCGGGAACACGCGAGGAGGCGCAGTCGGCGTTGGAGGAGCTGCTGATATCCGGGGAGCCGGCGGCGCGGGAGCGGACCGCGCGAGCGCTCCTGGAGGAGCTGGGGCGGCCCGGGACGGCGGTCACGGAGCCCCTGCTGTTCCTGTTGCAGCGCAGCTGGTGGCCTCCGCAGCCGGGCCTCGCCGGGCTCGCCGTCCAGAGCGTGCTGGCTTCGCTGACGCGGATGGAGGCGGACGCCCCGGCGCTGGAGAACGCCGCGAGCGTGCTCGCCGGGGTGTGCCGGGTGGATCCCTTCCAGCTCGCCGCGCTGGACGGGCTGTTCCAGCACCCGAGGGCCTCCGTGCGCGGCGCCATGGCGCGCGTCGTGGGGCGGTTGGGAACCGCCGCGGCGTCGGAGCTGCGCCAGTTGCTGGCCCTCCTGGAGGACGAGGAGGCCGTGGCCCTCTCCGCGCTGGAGTCCCTGGCCGCGCTCGCCCCGTTGGCGCCGGACCTCACCGCGCCCCGGCTGCTGGAGCAGGTGCGCGACTCCGACGGAGCGCGCCTCTACCTGGCCCTGGTGTCGCTGCGGGGCCTGTTGGAGGAGTTGAACGGAGATGCGCGGCCCGCGCCCGCGTTGCCAGGCTTGGAGTCCGCGCTGCTGCGCCCGCTGACCGCGCCGGAAGCGCCCATCCGGCAGGAAGCGGCGGCGTTGCTGGGGTTGCGCGGTCCGCTGTCGCCCGAGGCCATCGCGGCCCTGCGCGAGCACCTCCGCGACGAGAGTCCACACGTCGCGGCCCGCTCCGCCGTGGCGCTGGTTCGCTCCGGCGCTCCGGCGGCGGAGGCCCTCTTCCTGCTGAAGGGCCAGCTGGGCCCGGCCGCGTCGCGCGAGCTCCAGGAGGCCGCCGTGGCCGCGCTGGAGGAAGCAGACCCGGCCCGGTTGGGCCGTGCCAGGGGGCTGCTGGAGACGGTGGCGCGCGACGCGGCGGGGCTGACGCGCGAGGCCCTCTTCGAACTGCTGGGACAGCTTCCCTGACGGCGGGACCCGCCGCGTCCCCCTCCACCCCCTGTCTTGACGGGGTCGCACTTCGCGGCCCAGGATTGGGAGTGCAGCGCCGTGGGAATAATCCCATGAGGGGGAAACATGGCTGGCTTCTTCGACGAAGAGGACGAGGCTCCGCAGTCCAACACCGCGCGGGTGGAAGAGGTGCGGCTCCGTCCGCGCGGGCCCACCCCGCCCCAGGAGGAGTTTCCGCATCCGGGCCGGAAGCCTGGAGCGGGGTTCTTCTCCGACGCTCCCGAGCCGCTCCGGCGTCCCGGAGGCCAGGCGGATTTGCAGATGCCGGCCGTCATGCCGGATGACGAGGGGGGCTTCTTCGGGAGCAACCGCTCCCAGACGGAAGACCCCTTCAGCATGCCCTCCTCGGGGGAGGAGCCGGCGGAGGACCCGGTCATGGCCGGCATCGAGGCCGCGGGGAATGGCCGTTCCGCGAGCCAGCAGCAGCGGGACAAGACCTACGACGCCATCGGCAAGGTCGCGGGGGCCGTGGGCCTGGTCTCCGGGGTGGCGGACCTCGTGTATCCGGGCAGCGGCTCGGTCGTGCGGGGCGTGGGGAAGGCCATTGGCGGGGCTGCCGTGGTGGGACGGGGGCTGGGGGCCGTCATGGACGACGCCTATGACCGGATCGATTCGAACCGTCACGAGCAGACGCAGGCGGACATCGCGCGGATGAAGGACCAGGCGGCGCGGGACAAGATCAACAAGAACACGCCTCGCGGCCACAACAAGATCACCGAGGACTGAGTCCATGCCCCTGCGCGCACACCCTGTGCAGAAGGAGTCGAAGACCCTCCTCTGCATCAACTGCCCGAACACCCTGCTGACCGTCCCCCCCAGCCGCTACACCTTGCAGCCGGACGACAGCTTCGCGACGCCGCAGGTCCTTTCGTTGTTCGCCGCGGTCTGTGACACGTGTGGATACACAGAGCTCTACAAGGAAGGCCCGCTGTTCCAGGGCGGCAGGTCCGAGGAGGGGGAGTCATGAAGACGAAGGTCCTGCTGGCCCCGAAGGAAGACATCCAGCTGCAGTCCCTGGTGGCGACGCGGAGGCCCGATGACACGTTCTTCGGCACCTACCTGGCGACGATGACCAGCAAGCGCGTCTTCGCCGAGGACGCCAACGGCACGCTGCTCTTCAACTTCTACTTGAAGGACATTGCCCGCGCGGAGGTGCGCGAGAGCTTCTGGAAGGGCGACGGCATCCGGCTGCTCCTCCAGGACGGCAACGACTTCGTCTTCAAGCTGATGAAGGACGGCATCTACGAGGACGCGGACGCCGCACGGCGGTGGGTGAACACCATCAACCAGGTGTTGCTCATCTGGCGCAACCAGGCCCCCGCCCGCTAGGGGCGTGTCTGACGGATGCAGGTGGCGCTCGCCAGAGGCGCTGAGCGCCACCCGCACCGGGCCTAGCACTCCAGATTGTTGCCGGGGCTCACGCCCAGCAGGTTGCAGAAGTGCTTGTACGTGTCCACGCGGCTCTTCACCTGGGCGGGGTTGCGGCCGTAGCACTCCACCGACCCGTTGATGGTGCGGATGGTCTCACCGAAGCCCGCGCCGTTGACGATGGCGTTGTGGGCCGTCATGGAGCCGGCGCCATTCTGCGTGGTCCAGAACCAGAAGCCCGTGCGCCACGCGGCGTTCGCGTCCTGGGCCAGCAGGTCCGGGTTCGCCTGGAGCGGCAGGCCCAGCGCGTTGCCCGCCGCGCAGTAGTTGCCGTTCCACGACAGCTGCATGGGGCCGCGTCCGAAGTACCGCTTGCCCGGGGCGCAGCTGCACCCCGGAGGGCCCCACGACGTGTCGCAGTAGTCGCCCTTGTTGATCTCCTCGATGTACACGAGCCCGCCCGTCTCGTGTGACACGTTGGCCAGGAAGGCGGCCACCTCGCGCTTGCGCGTGTCGGTGTCACCCGTCGTCGCCAGGCCCGGGAAGCCATTCGCGGCGGCGATGAGCGCGTCGTACGTGTAGAAGCCGTTGCGGCCGGGGAACATGGTGTTGAACATGTCGCGGGTGAGGATGCCCCCGAAGCCCGAGCCGCCCCCGGTCCCGCCGCCGGAGACCTTGTCGAACGTCCAGCGCTGGTTGTCGCGGTCCGCGTAGAACGGGTACTGGACGATGAGGGTGCCGTTGTCAGGCAGGCCATACGACAGGTCCATGGCCATACCGGTGTGGCGCGGGTGGAAGCTGAACTGCGTGCCGCCCCGGTTGATGAACTGGAACTGCTGGTTGGCGCCGTCGACGTAGGTCCACTGGTGGAGGACGGCGTTCTCCGCGGTGCTCACCCCCACGATGTCCAGGGCCTTGCCGCTGTTGACGTTGATGATCTTCCAGAACCCGCCCGACGTGGGCGAGATGTGGAACTTCTGCGCGTTGGTGCCGTTGCAGTCCCACTGCTGCACCTTCGCGCCGTCCGCCGTGCTGGACGACGCCACGTCGATGCACTTGTTCGTCCGCACCGAGCGGATGACGTAGTCGCCCTCCGTGATGGTCGACACCACGGCGGCGCTCTCCACCTGGCCCACGGCTTCTTGCGCGGTGTCTCCGGCTTCCGGCCCTGAACAGCCCGCCAGCGCGCCCACGACTCCCAGCAACGACAGACCGCGGATCATTCCCTTGTGGCTCATGACGTCTCCCATGGGTACCGCCAGCAGATGGAGGAACTCCTGGGAGGTGTATTTGTACGTCCCAGGTAGACTTTGTTTTCTGAAAGAACAAAGTCTCCTGGCTTCATGCCATCAGGCTAGATATCCAGTCAATCCGGGGAATCCGAAAGACGCTTCAGGAAGCGCTCCGTGAAGAGGTACGCGTCCCCCGGCCAGCGCGCGGACACGTAGCGCCCGTCCTCCACCACGAAGGCGGGCGCGTGGTCCGTCGCGGTGCCGCGCTTGGACAGGACGCGGGGGCCTCGCTCGAAGTGGCTCGGGTCCGCGAGCGCGGCGGCGACCTCCTCCTCCACGTACGCGGGATAGGTGCGGTAGTAGCGCCCCAGCTTCCACGCGGTCAGCAGGTACGCGGAGCGCTCCATGTACTTCGGCAGGCACGTGGTGCGCGTGCCGTGGAGCACGCTCCTACCGGTGGCGGGGTCTTTCGTGCGCGCCAGCACCAGCACGCCGTGGCAGATGGCCGCCACGGGCCGCTGGAGTGCCCAGAACGCCGCCACCTTCGCCTGGAGCGCGCCGCTGCCCAGGTACTGCCGCATGCCCGGCGCATGGCCTCCAGGCAGCAGGAGCGCGTCGAAATCCGACGGCGTCACCGCGTCCCAGGTCAGAGGCTTCTGGAAGGCCTGCGTGAGCGTGAGGTCGCCATAGAAGCGCTTGGGCTCCGGATCCGCGCCCAGCTGTCCGAAGAGCACGCCGGTGAGCAGCAGCGGATCCGCGGCGGGCATGTGGCCCTTCTCCGTGGCGAACACCACTTCGTGGCCCGCGTCGGTGAGCAGGCGCCAGGGGACGGCCACCTCGGTGACGTCGAAATCATGATCGGGCAGCGGGACGAGGACGCGGCGAGCAGAGGCCATGCGGCCAGTCTTTCCCGCGGTCCCGGGGCTGACAAGCGGTCAGGAGCCTCGCTCGATTTCCATCCGGTAACCCACGCCGCGCACGGTCTGGATGGAGAAGCGTGAGGCGCTGGTCCACTTGAGCTTGCGCTTCAGGCTGGAGACGAAGTTGTCCACGGTGTGTGGATCCACCACCACGTCCGTGCCCCAGACCGCGTCCAGGATTTCGTCGCGCTTGAGCGCCCGCTCGCGCTCCTTCAGGAAGAAGGCCAGCAGGTCGAACTCCTTGCGCGTCAGTTCCACCTCCGCGCCTTCGGGGGAATCCACGCGCCGCCGGTCCAGGTCCACGCTGTAGCCCGCGAAGCGCAGGACCTTCGCCGGGGCCACGCCGCCACCGCGCTTCAGGTGGGCGCCCACACGTGCGAGCAATTCGCGCAGCCGGTAGGGCTTGCCCAGATAGTCCTGTGCGCCGGACTCGAAGCCGCGCACCACGTCCTCTTCCAGCGTGCGCGCGGTGAGCATCAGCACCGGCACGCCCAGGCCTTCTTCTCGCAGTGCGCGGCAGAGCGAGTAGCCGTCTCCATCCGGCAGCATCACGTCCAGGAGGATGAGCTGGAAGTCGCGGCGGGACAGGTGCTCGCGCGCCTCCTTCACCGTGGCGGCCTCCTCCACGGCGTAGCCTCCCTGGTGCTCCAGATTGTCACGCAGCGCGAGCCGCAGGTTCGGGTCGTCCTCCACGACGAGGACGGTGGGGGCGGCGATGGTCATGCGTTGCTCCGGGCCTCGGGACGGTACTCGGGAAGGGTCAGTTCGAACGTCGTGCCTTCGGCGCTGGAGGCCGCCACGCGCAGCGTGCCTCCGTGCAGCCGGGCAATCTTCCGGCACAGCGCGAGCCCCAGCCCGCTGCCGGGGACCTCGCGGCCGTCGCGGCCGGACAGCCGGTAGAACTCGCCGAAGACGTGCTCCCACTCGGACGCTGGGATGCCGGTGCCGTTGTCCGTGAAGTGCACGCGCCCTCCGGACAGCGTCTGGACATGCAGGCGCACGGGGCTTCGCGTGTTGTACGCGCATGCGTTGCGCGTCAGGTTCGCAAGCAGCAGCCGCAGCAACTGCGCGTCCGCGTTCAGTTCACGCGCGTCCACGTCCGCTGTCAGCTCCACCGGCATCGGCGCGCCGGACTCCAGGTCCCGGCGCAGGTTGGAGACCAGCTCGTCCAACCGCACCGGCGCGAGCTTCGGCACCCAGCGCCCCTTGTCGATGCGGTTGAAGGACAGCAGGTTCTCCACCAGGAAGCCCAGCCCGTCCGCCTCGCGGATGATGCGCGCGGGGTAGTCCTTCGCGTCCGCGCCCTCCGCCACCCGCCACTCCAGCGTCTCCGCGAGCAGGCGGATGGAGGCCAGCGGCGTGCGCAGTTCGTGCGACACCGTGGCCACGAAGTCGCTCTTCAGCTCCAGGAAGCGGTACTTGCGCTGCTGTGCCACGAAGGCCAGCACCGCGATGGTGAGCGCCAGCGCCGCGCACAGGGCCAGCATCAGCGTCTTGATCCGGTAGCGGCTCTCCAGCGCCTCTTCGCCCCGTGTCCACTCGGGCGACTCCACCGCCACCGGCAGAGACGCCAGCGTCAGCACCGGCGCATCCCCCGGCAGGGTCACGTGTCCGTCCGCCTTGAGCAGGCCGCGCTCCCTCATCTCGCGGGTGAGCCCCGCCAGAAGCCCTGACAGGTCCAGCGCCAGCCCGCGCACGTCGCTCCCCTGGAGCGGCTCCAGGTACCAGCCGGACCGCGCCAGCACGGGCTCCCGCACGTCCTCCGGCAGGGGCAGCGGCGTCGACGCCATCTCGCGCGTCCTTGCTTCGAAGTCCGCCACCGGAACGCCCACGCGCGTGGAGAGCGCGACCACCTTCCCGCGCAGGAAGTCGAAGTCCTCTGGTGTGAGGCGCGAGCGCTTGAGCAACAGCAGCCGCTGCAAGCCCTCCAGCCGCCCACCGCCCTGTCCATCCACGAGCCCGTCGCGCACCAGGGCCCGCATCAGGTCCGGCACCACGTCGCCCCGCGCCGCCACGTCCTCCAGCACCACCAGCATCGAGGGCAGGTCCCTCGTGGACGCGAGCACGAAGCGGGCGCGGTGCTGGAGCAGCGCCATCAGCGACAGCAGCGTGGCCCGCCGGTCCTTCGCCTTCAGCGACTGCTCCACCAGCGCCATCCGCTCCAGCCGTTCCTTCCAGGGCCCCTCGTCCTCGTCCGCGACCTCCGTGCCGGCGCGTAGCCGCGCGTAGCGGTCCTTCGCGGGTGAGTCCCCCGCCGTATCGAAGAGGGCCAGCCGCGGCAGCACCTGCTCCCCCTGTTCCCGCAGGTACAGCCCCGGCGTGGCCACGAGCGGATCCTCCTTCGCCGCGGCGAGCGTGGAACGCGAGGCATCCAGTCCCTCTCGCAGCGCCTGCCCCAACGACGCGCGGGCGTACTGCTCCAGGGCCTCGCGCCGGGAGCGGAGCGAGGCCCGCGCATCCTCGCGTTCCGCGGCGAAGATGCGGTGGAGATAGCCCAGGCCGACCGCGAGCCCGGCGAGGCCGAGCACGAGTGCGACGAGGGTGGGCAGCAGCCTGCGCGGCATCCGGACAGTCCCTACTTGATGGTGGGGACGCGGTCGGCGTCCATGGTGCGCACCGGCGCGAAGGACTCGAAGCGGTCCTCGCGGCGGTCCAGCTTCTTCGCCAGCCGGATGAGGTTGCCCAGCTCCACCACGTCCGCGCGAGTCTTCAGGGTCGTGCCCAATTCCTCCCACAGCGACACCAGCGCGTCGTAGGTGAGCGGGCGCGCCCAGTAGGAGCCGCGCAGCTTCTCCGCGAAGGCGGCGGCGACGTAGGACAGGCGGGTGGGGGACGCGGCCTTCTCATAGGCGGGGCGCAGGAGCGTCATGGGCATGGCCTTCTCGATGAGGCGCGAGCTGCCGCCCTCCGGGGCCTTGTAGCGGATGCGCAGCGTGCCGAAGTTCGTCTGCGCCGGGTCGCGCAGCTTCACCTCGTAGAGCGCGGTGACGGCGTGGCCCGCGCCCACCTCGCCCGCGTCCACGCGGTCGTCGTTGAACTGCTGCTTGGTGAGCAGCCGGTTCTCGTAGCCGATGAGGCGGTAGCGGGACACGGTCTTGCGGTCGAACTCCACCTGGAGCTTCACGTCCTTGGCCACCACCTGGAGCGTACCGGTGAGGTTCTGCACGAAGATGCGGCGGGCCTCCTCCAGCTTGTCCACGTAGGAGTAGTTGCCTTCACCCACCTGGGCCAGCCGCTCCATCAGCACGTCGTTGTAGTTGCCCATGCCGAAGCCCACGGTGGACAGGGTGATGCCCGCCGCCGCCTGCTCCTTCACGCGCTCCCAGATGCCGTCCGCCTGGGTGATGCCGTTGTTCGCCACGCCATCCGAGCAGAGGATGACGCGGTTGATGCCGCCCTTCACCAGGTGGCTCGCGGCCAGCGCGTAGCCCAGCTCCATGCCCGCCTGTGCGTTGGTGGACCCCTCCGACTGGACGCTGTCGATGGCGCTCAGGATGACGGCCTTCTGCGTGGCGTTGGTGGGGGCCAGCACCTGATGGGCGGTGCTGCCGTAGACGACGATGGACACCCAGTCGCGCTCATCCAGCGCGTCCACCAACAGGCGCAGCGAGCGCTTCACCAGGCCCAACCGGTTCTCCATGTTCATGGATCCGGACACGTCGATGACGAAGACCAGGTGCGCCGGCTTGCGCTCGGCGCGGCTCACGTCGCGCGCCTTCACTCCGATGTGCACCACCTGGTAGCCCTTGCGCGCGGGGGAGGGGAAGCCCTCCACGTTCACGCTGAAGGGCGCGTCCGGGGCGTTGGCGTAGTCGTAGTCGAACGTGTTGATGAACTCCTCTACGCGCACGGCCTGCTCGTCCGGCAGCGCGCCGCGCTCCAGGTAGGCGCGTGTCAGCGTGTACGACGCGGTGTCCGTGTCCACGGAGAAGGTGGAGAAGCGCTCCTCCTCGGTGTCCACGGTGGGGTTCACGCCGTAGCCCTTGAAGTACATGTCGAAGAAGCGCTGGTTCTTCGGGGCCACGGTGCGCTCGGGCGCGGGCTGCGGCGTGGGCACCGCCGAGGCCTGGGGCGCGCGGTAGACCGTCTGCGGCGTGCCGTCCGGGACGACGACGTGCATGTACGGCAGGGCCCAGGACGGGGCGCGCGCGCGGTCGTTGTTGCTGTTCGGATCGCCGTCGCGCGACGGGTCGTTCGTGGTCAGGCCGTCATACACGTAGCGATTTCCAGGCCCAGATGTTCCGATGCCGACACCGTAGGAATCCGATGCCTTCGACGGCGCCGACTCCGCCAGGGACTCGAAGTTGCGCGTCGCACCGCCCTTGCCCACCGGGCGTGCCACCGCGATGCGCTTGATGAACTCCTGGTCCACGTTGACGCCGTGGTTCGTCCCGCCCACGTCGATGACGGGGGGCGAGCCGACCAGGGTTTCCGTCGACGAGAAACTCTCGGGGAGCATCTCCACGTTCACGCGGATGGTGCGGTTGGGCAGCAGCTGGATTTCAGGGCGGGCGAAGGGCTTGAACGACTCCAATTCGAACCGGAGGGTGTACGTGCCCGCGGGAAGCTGGGGGATGCGGTAGTTCCCATGGACGTCCGTGACGACCAACTGTTCGCCCTGCAGGCTCGGCGAGGTCGCGGTGACGACCACGTCCGGCAAGGGCTTCTTGGTCTCGGTGTCAATCACCGTGCCGATGATGACGCTCGTGGCGGCGGCGCCCGCGTCCGGCTGGGCCAGGGCGGGCGCGGCGGGCATCATCAGGAACAGCGGCAGGGTGCTTCTCAGGAGGGACTTCAGCATGGACCACCTCTCGCGCATCAGGGTGGAGCCATCATCCAGATGCGCCCCGCATCGAACCGCATGGGGGGCTCGTCTCCTCATCATGGTTTCATCATGAAGGGAAACCGTGCCGGGGGCGCGGTGTCTGATTAGAAAGGCCGTCCATGACGGCACTCGACACCCTCTTTCCCACCGAAGAGCAGATTCCCCCCGGCGTGCGGCTGCCTGCCTATCTGGAGCAGCGCGAGTACCTTGTGGGAGGCGAGCTGCGCACCTGGGCCGGTGATCTCAACCCGGTGGCGAGCCCCGTGTTCGTCCGGACCCCGGACGGGCTGAAGCAGAAGGTCATTGGCGCGACCCCGCTGCTCACCTCGCGTGAGTCCCTGGACGCGCTGGCGGCGGCGGTGAAGGCCTACGACTCCGGCCGGGGCGTCTGGCCCTCCCTCAAGGTCGCCGAGCGCATCGAGCACGTGGAGCGCTTCCTCACCGCCATGCGCGCCCAGCGCACCGCCGTGGTGAACCTGCTGATGTGGGAGATTGGCAAGACGCAGCCGGACTCGGAGAAGGAGTTCGACCGCACGGTGGATCTCATCGTGGAGACCATCCGCGCGCTGAAGGAGCTGGATCGCACCTCGTCCCGCTTCGTCCAGGACCAGGGCATCATGGCGCAGATCCGCCGCGCGCCCATGGGCGTGGCCTTGTGCATGGGGCCGTACAACTACCCCTTGAACGAAACCTTCAGCACGCTCTTCCCCGCGCTCCTGATGGGCAACACCGTGGTGTTCAAGCCCGCGAAGTTCGGCGTGCTGCTGGTGCGGCCCCTCTTGGAGGCGTTCCGCGACTGCTTCCCGCCCGGCGTCATCAACATCATCTACGGCCGGGGCCGGGAGACCGTGGGCGCGCTGATGGAGAGCGGGCAGGTGGACCTGTTCGCCTTCATCGGCACCAACAAGGGCGCCAGCGAACTGAAGCGCATGCACCCGCGCCCGCACCGCCTCAAGTCCGTGCTGGGCCTGGACGCGAAGAACCCGGCCATCATCCTGGAGGACGCGGACCTGGATAACGCGGTGAAGGAGTGCATCACCGGCACGCTGTCCTTCAACGGCCAGCGGTGCACGGCGCTCAAGCTGCTGGTGGTGCACCGGAACATCGTGGACGCGTTCCTCGCGAAGTTCACCGCCGCCGTGGACAAGCTCAAGCCCGGCATGCCCTGGGACCCGGGCGTCGCCGTCACGCCGCTGCCGGAGCCGGGCAAGGCGACGTACCTCCAGGGGCTGGTGGACGACGCGGTGTCGAAGGGCGCGCGCGTGGTGAACCAGACGGGCGGGCAGGGGGCCAAGTCGTTCTATTCACCCACGGTGGTGTACCCGGTGACGCGGGACATGCGGCTGGCCACGGAGGAGCAGTTCGGCCCGGTGGTGCCGGTGATGGTCTTCGACGACGACGCGGAGGCCGTGCGGCTGGTGGTGGAGTCGCAGTTCGGTCAGCAGCTGAGCCTGTTCGGGAAGGACTCCGCGCGCGTCGGACGGTTCATCGACGCGTTCTCCAACCAGGTGGGCCGCATCAACCTCAACTGCCAGTGCCAGCGCGGGCCGGACACCTTCCCGTTCAACGGCCGCAAGGACTCCGCGGAAGGGACGCTGTCCGTGGCGGACGCGCTGCGGGTGTTCTCCATCCGCACGCTGGTGGCGACGAAGACGACGCCGGACAACACCGCGCTCGTCCAATCCATCCTGACGCGCAGAGAGTCGGATTTCCTCACCACGGACTTCCTCTTCTAGTCCGGCCTTGGGCCTGGGTGGTATGCCCTGGGCCATCCCATGGCTCCGCGCACCACGACCCTCGAACTGCACAAGGAAGAGATGAAGTTCTCCGCGGGGCACTTCACCATCTTCTCCGCCACGCACCGCGAGAACCTGCATGGGCACAACTTCTCCGTCTACGTCGCGCTGACGGGGGAGGTGGCCGACGATGGCCTGCTTTCGGACTACGGTCCGCTCAAGCAGGCCATCATCAACCGCTGCAAGTCCTGGAACGAGACGTTCTTCCTCCCCAGCCGCTCCAAGCACCTGCGGCTGGAGCGGGACGAAAAGGGCAACCACGTGGCGCACTTCAACGGCGAGGAGCTGCGCTTCCTCGCGCGCGACGTCACGGTGCTCCCGGTGGCCAACGTGTCGCTGGAGGAGCTGGCGCGCGTCTTCGGCGAGGAGCTGGTGGGCGACGGCAGCGGCATGGCTCGCGACCACATCACCGGGCTGGTGGTGAAGTGCGCCTCCGGCCCTGGCCAGTGGGCCTCCTGGGAGTGGAAACGCGATGTCTGATCAGGTCCTCATCACCGGCGCCAGCCGGGGCATTGGCCGGGCTGCGGCGGAGCGGTTTCGCAAGGAGGGCTGGCGCGTCATCAACGTGTCGCGAAGCCCCTGCACCGTGCCGGGCGTCGTCAACGTGCCGGTGGACCTGGCCGTGCCGGGCTGGGAGCCCGCGGTCGAAGCTGCGCTGCGCGACGGCGCTGGGCAGGGACGCATGTGCGTGGTGCACAACGCGGCCCTCTACGAGCACGACGACGCGCTGACCATGGACGCGGACCACCTGCGCCGCGTGCTGGAGGTCAACGTGGTGGCCCCGCTGGTGCTCAACCGCCTGGCGCGGCCGCTGCTCACGGACGGCTCGTCCCTGCTCTACGTGTCATCCACGCTGGGGGAGAAGGCCGTGAAGGGCGTGGCGTCCTACGTGACGACCAAGCACGCGCTCATCGGGATGATGCGGGCCACCTGCCAGGACCTGGCGGGGACGCAGGTCCACACCGCCTGCGTCTGCCCCGGCTTCACGGACACGGAGATGCTCCGTGAGCACATGGGAACGGACCCCGCCGTCCGGGCGAGCGTGGCGGGGATGACGACGTTCGGGCGGCTCATCACGCCGGAGGAGATCGCCGGCGTGCTCTACCTTTGCGCCACCACCCCTGTCCTGAATGGCGCGGTCATCCACGCCAACCTGGGCCAGATAGAGCGCTGAAGCGGCTTCAGCCTTCCGCGGCGTAGACGGTGCACGAGGACGTGCAGGTCTCCGCCACGCGGATGCGCGCGACGGTGGTGCCGGGCACGTTCACGCGCTCGAAGAGCCACGCGGCCAGCAGCTCGCTCGTGGGGTTCTCCAGGCCGGGGACGTCATTGAGCAGCCGGTGATCCAACTGGGCGTGGAGCGGCTGCCAGGCGGCGTTCAGCTCCGCGAAGTCCACGATCCACCCGAACTGCGGATGCACGGGGCCGTGGAGGGTGATTTCGATGCGGTAGCTGTGGCCGTGCACCCGCGAGCACTTATGCCCTTCCGGAACGTTGGGCAGGCGGTGCGCGGCCTCGAAGGTGAACTCCTTCGAGATTTCAGTGACGAGGGTGGGCTTTTTCACGGATACGGCCTCCATTCGGCGGCCTTGTATCCGCGTTCCCCCCGTGCGTCCACGCCTCGTCTCAGGGGTCGGGCACTCAGGCGCCGAGTGCGGTGCCCAGCCGTGCGAGCACTCCCGGCCAGCCCGGCTTCATCCCTTCGAAGGCCCGGCGGCCCATGGGCGAGTCCAGGTTGAAGCCTTCGTGGACGAGCGTGAGCCGCGTCCCCGTTCCCTCCGGCGCGAGCCGCCAGGTGAGGGTGGTGTCGAGCGTCCCCGTGGCGAAGCGATACTGGAGCAGTTTCTCCGGCTCCACCGCGACCACCTCACAGGGCTGCTGACCCCAGGCCCCCATGTCGAGCGTGAAGCGGTGGCCCACGACGGGGCGCACGTCGCCCGCGGCCCACCACTTCGCGTGGAGCGCCGGGTCCGTCAAAGCCTTCCACACGGCGGAGGGCGGATGGGCATACACGTGGTCCAGTTGGATGACGGCGGGGGGATTCATTTGCGTGACTCCTCGTCGAGCACGTCCTCGAGCGCGGCGAGCCGCTGCTTCCAGTAGTGCGTGAAGGCCTTGAGCCAGTCGTCCACCTCCGACAGCGGACGCGGATCCAGATGGTAGTAGCGCTCACGGCCGCGCGGCTCCTCGCGGACGAGCCGCGCCTTGCGCAGGACCTGGAGATGTTCGGAGACGGCGGGCCGGCCCAGGTTGAAGCCGCTCGCCAGGTCGTTCACCGCGCGGGGCCCCTTGCGCAGCTGCAGCAGGATTTCCCGGCGCACCGGATTGGAGAGCGCCGAAAAGACATCCGGTTCGGACATGGCCCGGATTGATACGTCGGAAATATCCGACGCGTCAAGAGGCGTCGGAGATTCCCGACGTGTCGGCGAACGCCCGTGGCTTGCGTGAAGCGGTTACCTGCGGGCGGCGCGCGGCTGCGCGAGGGGCGCGCGCTGTTCCCGGCGGATGGGGAGCCGGAGGAGCTGGGCGTAACGCGCGAGCCGGTCCTCGAAGCGCCGGGCATCGCGGCCCCAGTGCACGACGACGTTGCGCTCCGGGTTCTTCCGGTGCGTCAGCGCGATGCCGTACTCGTCCTGCGCGCCAATCCAGTCCGGGTGGTGACGCCGCTCGCAGTCGAGGCCGGCGTAGTGGGCCAGGGGCTCGCTCCAGGTGAAGGCGCTCAGCGCCCCGCCACCGTGCATCGATACCTCCGAGGCCGTCACCAACACCTCCAGGCGGGTCGTCACGCACCGCACGATGAGCGTCCCGGTCACGAACAGGCCCAGGACGCCCACCAGCGGCAGCATCCATTGCTCGCGCAGCAGGGCCAGGGACAGGCCCTGGTCCAGTGCGTAGGCGGCGGGGAGCACGACCAGCAGCACCAGCCCGAGCAGCGGCCACACGACCTGGCCGAGCAGCGGACGCGTGCGGAAGCGCAGGGGGAGGTCACCCCCCATGTCCATCTTCTGTGGAACCGGTGAAAGCACTTCGAAGAAGGACATGGGACCGGCGTCTCGGGCGTACGGGCGATGGATGCCTTTGACCCAAGCTCAACATGTCGGCGGATGGGCTGTCCACGTCTTCCCGGGTAGTCCGGGAGCCGCCGGACGGACCGCGCCCCTTCAGCGGGAGTGCTGTTTGAAGAAGTCCCACATGATGGTGGTTCCGTCGGGACCCGCCGGGTCCGCGAACGGGAAGGCGCCGTCACCGCCGGGCCATGCGTGACCCATGCCCTGGATTTCGATGTGCTGGACCAGGAGCACGCCGTTGGAGACGTAGTCCCTCACGGTGTACTTGCGGCCTCCCGGTGAAACAGCGGACGTCACCCGGGCCGGGGTGTTGGACACGCTGTTGTTGTTGGAGCCGTCATCGCCGTAGTCGTTCGTCTGGACGAACTGGCGCGCGGCCTGCTGTCCATTGACGGGATTGACGACATCATCCGACGTGCCGTGGACCACGAGCACCGGCACCTTCCGGCGCGGCTTGCCCGAGCACGCCCACGCGTCATAGCCCCGGTCATCCGGCGAATAGATGCTGCCGAACGTCATCGCATAGAGGCTGCCGGACGCCGTGGTGGCCGCCTTGTACATGGCGCCCGCGCCCACCATGCCCGCGGTGAACACATCCGAGTAGCAGGCCATCAGGACGCTGGTCATCACCGCGCCCGCGGAGACGCCGCCCAGATAGACGCGGCGCGAGTCCACCGTGTAGTTGCTCTTCACCCAATCCACCATGCCGACGATGATCGACGGCTCGCCAATGCCTCTCTCCTGGTTGGAGGAGAACATGAAGTTCCAGCATTGGGTGCCGTTCGCGAACATCGCCTGGTTGGGATAGAGCACCAGGAACTTCTCCGCGTCCGCCTTCGCGTTCAGCCGTGACAGGCCCGCGAACTGGTCCGGGTTCTGAAGACAGCCATGCAGCCCCACGACGAGCGGGAGCGGCTCGCCGGGCTGGTAGCCGGTGGGGACCCAGAGCTGGTAGCTCCGGGTGCCCCAGACGTTCGAATAGACGCCGTGGACCCACTCGCCCGCGCGGGCCTGCGTGGTTCCCAACACGGCGAACAGCGCGCACACCGCCACCGCCATGCGAGACATGGCCTGGACCTTCCGAGTCACCGACATGTGTCTGCCTCCTGCTTCAGCCAGGACGCGTCATGCGCCCGGGTGACTCGACTTCCCGGAGGAACCGCTCCACCGCGTCAGCGACCTGTCCGGGTTGATCCACGGGCGCGGCATGCCCGGAATCCGTCAGCACTTGGAGCCATGCGTCCTTGAGCTGGCCCACGTAGGCCTGCTTCGTGGACAGCGGCGTGTAGTCCCGTTCGGAGTGCAGCACGAGCACGGGACAGGTGATGTCCTTCAGCCGGTCCTGGACGCTCCAGCCGACGAGCCCCTTTGTCGCGCGCAGGTACACGTCCGGCGCGTTGGCGCCCAGGGATTCGATGGCCCGTTGGCGCAGGGCCTCCTGCTCCGGCTTGGGGAACAGCCTCGGGGCCACGCGCTTCGCCAGCCCGCGGGGACCCAGCAGGCGCAACACCAGCAGTCGCGCCGCGAACTCCATCTTCCGGCGGAACGTGCGCGCTACCATGTCCGGCCCGCTGTTGACCACGGTCAGGCTGCGCACCAGGTCCGGCCGGTCCACCGCCAGTTGGAAGCCCATCATCCCGCCCATGGACAGGCCGACGACGTGCACCTGCGTCAGCCCCAGCCCGTCACACAGCGCGGCGATGTCTCGCGCGAAGAGGGCCACGCCATACGCACCCGCCGGCTTGTCGCTCTGGCCGTGGCCCCGTGCGTCCGGCACCAGCACGCGGTGATGCGCGGACAGCCGGGGCGCCACCGCTTCCCAGTCGCTGCCGGACGAACCCAGCCCGTGGAGGAGCAGGATGGGCGCTCCCTCGCCGGACTCCTGGAGGTGCAGGGTGACGCCGTCGGGAAGGGAGAACGTGGGCATCGTCGGGTGAACGACCGTTCAGAGAGGGGTTGGACTACGCTTCCAGGGTCGGTGGAACCGTAGCTGAACGACCGTTCGTTTTTCAAGGTGGCTCCCATGGCGTCTTCCTCCCCGTCCCGTCTTCGTGCGCGCAAGGCGGTGCTTCCGGCCTCGGCGCTGGCTGACGGCACGCGTCGCCGCATCCTGGAGACGGCGCTCCAGCTCTTCGCGAGCCGGGGCTTCCATGACGCGTCCATCCGGGACCTGGCCAAGGAGCTGGAGCTGCGGCCCAGCGCGCTCTACGCGCACTTCCCCTCCAAGGAGCACGTGCTCGCGGAGCTGGTGCGGCTGGGGCACGAGGCGCACCACGAGGGCTTGCGCACGGCGCTGCTCGGCGCGGGGGCGAAGCCGGTGGAGCAGCTCCGGGCCCTGGTCCGGGCGCACACGCAGCTGCACGCGACCCATCCGCAGCTGGCCGTGGTGGTGAACGACGAAATCCATGCGCTGCCGCCGGAGCTGGCGGCGCCGTCCCTGGCGCTGCGGGAGCAGTCGTCTGCGCTGCTGATGGCGGTCATCGAACGGGGGCGCGCGCAGGGCGTGTTCTCCGTACCGAACGCGGGCGTCGTCGCCGCGGCCATCTCCGCCATGGGGTTGCGGCTGCCCTACTGGTTCGAACCCACGCCCGCGCTGGACGTGGACGCGCTGGCGGACCTGCACGCGGAGCTGGCGCTGCGGATGCTGGGGGTCAAGGCGGGGAAGTGAGGCGGGCGGTGGGCGCGGCACCCGCTGCGTCGGAGTTCGCGCCACGACCGGGACGACCTGAGCCGTAGGCGCAAGCGCGCGTGGATGACCGGGTGGCGCGTGGGTTGCTATGTGTCGTAGTGCCGGCCGGGCAGGGTGCCCGGCCGTGGCTTCCTGGCCGCGATGCTCCCCGAACAGTCTCATTCGCACGCGGCACAAGGCCCACGGCGCGGCCTACGGGCCACTGCTGTCCTCACGCTGCTGTGCCTGCCGCTGTTCGTGGCCATGCCACCGGCGGTGTCTCCGCCGCCTCGGCTCGTCCTCTGGGCGTGGGAGCGGCCGGAGGACCTGAGCTTCCTGGAAGGCCGCGCGGTGGATGTCGCCTTCCTGCTCGCGACGATTGATCTCACCGACGAGGACGAGCACCTGGTGCCTCGCAGGCAGCCGCTCCGGGTTCCTCTGGGGGTCTCGTTGAAGGCCACCGTGCGGTTGCAGATGCTTCCGGGAAGCTCGCTCGCGCGCTTCGGTCCGGAGCGCCTGGAGTCGCTGGCCGGGAGCCTGGATGCGCTCGCGCGACGCCGCCCTGACGTGACGGCGTTGCAACTCGACTTCGATGCCCGCGCTTCGGAATACGACGCCTACGTCGACATGCTCCAGCGGCTGCGCGCGCGCCTGCCTCCGGGGATGCCGCTGTCCATCACGGGGCTCGCGTCGTGGTGTGTGTCCGGCAGCTGGATTGCCCGCGCGCCCGTGGATGAAGTGGTGCCGCAGCTCTTCCGCATGGGGCCGGACGCGCCGGTCTGGCGTGCTCGGTTCGCGCGCGGCCTGCCCCGTCCGTGCTCGGGCAGCATGGGCCTGGCCATGGACGAGTGGCAGCTCGTGCCTCCCGGCGTTTCGACCCTCTATCTCTTCAACCCCCGGCCGTGGACGCCCGATGCGTTCGCTCGCGCCGTGGCGGAGACCCGACCATGAAGAACGCAAGAACAGTCCTGGGGCTCGTGGGCCTCGCGGTGCTGCTGCCTCCCGTCATCGCCGATGCCTGCGGACCCGACTTCGGGCCCGCGCCCCGCTTCTCCGTCGTGGACAATCCCGACCGGCCCTTCAGCAACTACGCCGCCGGACGCCTGGGCATCCTCCGCCGCACCTTCGACCCGCCGTACCTCGCCTTCGCCTTTCGAACGATGATGGGCATCCCCACCACGGCGGAGGAGCAGAAGCACCTGGTGGTGGGTTGGACGGACGCGGAGGGCCGCTATGGGCCCGACCCGAGCTGGGCCCGTGAGCAATGGACCGCCGTCCGGCAGGAGGTCGTGCCCGCCAAGGACCTGCCGCAGGTGGACGCCAACCAGCTGGTGTACGCCTCCAACGACGCCTACATCCACGGTGATGCCTTCCTGCACGCCGCGGTCACGGCCCGCGCGCTCGCGAAGGAATGGAAGCAGCGTCCGGCCCTGCTGAAGGAGTGGGTGGGCAACCAGGACAACGTCTTCAGCAAGGGTTGCACCCTGGCCGACCCGGCGCCGGGCATCGAGGAGTCGCTGACGCCCCGGGAGAAGACGCGCAGACAGGCCGAGCGCGACTACCAGGCCGCGGCCATGCACCTGTACTGCGGGAAGTTCGACGCGGCGGCGGAGGCCTTCCAGAACATCGCCAGCACCGCGGACTCTCCCTACCGGGTGCTCGGCGCGTACCTCGTGGCGCGCACCCGCGTTCGCGAGGCGCTGTTCCTACAGCCGGACGACTTCTACGAGGCGCGCAAGTTGGACGAGGCGTCGCTCGCGCGCTTCGCCCGGGCGGAGGAGGTCATCCAGAAGGTGCTCGCGGATCCGAAGCTGCGCGAGGTGCACGGGCCCGCGCGGCGCCTGCTGTCCCTCGTGCGGTTGCGCCTGTCGCCGGCCACCTGGCGGTGCGAGCTGTTCTCTCGGGTGCTGGAGAAGGGCACGGGCTCCGGGCTGGAGTCGGAGCTGGCCGGCATCTCGCTGGAGTCCGATGCGGACGGCAACGCTGTCGCCTGCCCGGGGTTGAAGCCTCGCGCGGCGGAGCTCTCCGAGTGGCTCCGGCTCATGTCCACACCCGCCCCGGAGGAGACCGGTGTGCCGGAAGCGCCGTGGCCCGCGAAGGCCCATGGAACCGCCGTGGCCCGCTGGAAGAAGTCCGGGCATCAGCACTGGCTCGTGCTCGCGCTGTTGTCGGCCCGCGCGGACTCGCCGGAGGTGTCCACGCTGCTCGCGGACGCGGGGAAGGTGCCGGTGGAGTCCCCCGCGGGCATGACGCTCGCGTGGCGCTCCGTGCAACTGCTGCGGGAGCGGGGTCAGCTGGCGGAGGCCCGGGCGCGGCTGGACGCCATTCCCCCGGAGCAGGTGCGCGACCAGCTCTCCACGGATAACGCCTTGCGAGAGGAGCGGCTGCACCTGGCGCATGACTGGAACGAGGCCCTGCGCAACGCGGCCCAGTTCCTGGTGGAGGAGTCCGTCCTGGCACCCCAGCAGGACGGCAGCGCACCCATGGGACTCAGCGCTGCGCGGGCTACCTTCCTGGAGTCTCACGTCCCCACGCGCCGGTTGCGCGAGTGGGCCGCGCTTCCGTCGTTGACCCCCGAGCTGCGCCGGCAGCTGTCGTGGGCCGTGTTCGCCCGCGCCGCGGTGGTGGGAGACGACGCGATGCTCACGGCCCAGGCGACCACGCTCGCGGAGACGGAGCCCAAGGCGCGCGCGGAGCTGCTGGCCATCGTGGGACGGCCCACGGCGGAGGAGCGTCGGTTCGACGCGCGGCTGCTGATCATGGGGCTGCCCATCGTCTCCGCGAGGGTGGAGCCCGCCAGGGATCGTCTGGCCAACGTCTCCCCGAAGCTCGACCTGACGGAGGACTTGAGCTGGTACCGCAACGGCTGGTGCGTGCCGGGGCCGAAGAACCTGGAGGATCCGCTGAAGACGCCGCTCCCCTTCGCGAGCCCGGAGGAGCGGGCGGACGCCGCCGCGGAGTGGAAGGCCCTCAACGAGGCGGGCTCCTCCGTGGCCTTCTTCTCCCGCGTGGCGCTGGACTGGGCGAAGGCGCACCCGGAGGATCCGCGCTCGCCCATCGCGCTGTTCCGCGCGGTCCGCTCCAGCAAGCGGGGCTGCGGCCAGAACACCCCGGAGGCGAAGAAGGCCTTCGCCTTCCTCCACAAGCAGTACGGCAAGACGGAGTGGGCGCGCCGCTCGCCGTACGTCTACTGACGCGCGCGGGCCCTACTGATTGGGATTCGCGGCGCGGAAGATCTTCCGGCGGAAGATCTTGTCGCGCGCCTCGGTGGTCAGGCGCGTGGACTTCACCTGCAGGTAGATGGATGGGTGGTCCGAGTAGTACTTGCCCTCGGACTTCAGGTGCCGGGAGCCGCTGGCGCCCATCAGGCCGAACATGCCGGGGCCGGACAGCTCCAGGAAATCCACGTCCGACTGGTAGTAGCCCATGTAGTGGGCGTTGCCGGCGGAGTTCGAATACTGCTGCTGGAAGAGCGGGATGGCCTCCGTGCTCTTGAGGGCCAGCATGTACGTGGGCTGCGTCTCCTGCTGGCCGTCGAAGTAGACGCCCCGGCTGCCCTGGGCCGTCTCCTGGAGGTCCATGTTGAAGTCGCCCACCATCACCTGGATGCCCTCGGCCTTGCAGAAGGCCTGCAAGGCATTGCGCTCCACCTGCCGCTCCTGGGAATTGGAGCCGGTGAGCGACGCGCGCAGGTGCACCCCGGCCACCGTCACCGAATAGCCATACCGGTTCCCGAGCGTCACCTTGAGGATGTACTCGTCCTTGGACTTCAGCTTCGTCTGGATGGACGACGTATTCCGCGTGAGCGTGGTGGCCTCCAGGTAGAAGCCGTCTTCCTTCACGTTGTCCAACTGCTCGTCGATGTCCTCCCGCAGGTAGAGGGCAATCTCGTTGACGTGCTTGATGCCCTTGACCGTCGCGTGGTCAATCAGGTGCTTGCGGACGTAGGCCATGCCCAGGCCGGAGGGGTCGATGCGGTCCGGGAAGGGCGAGCCCGTCGGGTTCTCCGACAGGAAGATGAAGACGGGGTAGTGCTTGTAACCGCGCAGGTTCCGCTCGATGCGGTTCTTGCGCCGGTCGCTCCACCGGGACGTGTCCGCCGCCTGGGGGCCGTTGCTCTCCAGCCAGGACTGGAGGTTGTCGTCATAGTCGTCGTCGCGGACGTGCATGTTGCGGATGAGGTCGCACTCCTGCTGCACGATGTCCGCGAGCTTCGCGGCGATGTCCGGCCCATCCAGGAACGCGCTGGCGGCCATGCTGGGGACGAGCGGATTCGCGAGGCTCTTCCCGTCCGTCCTCGCACCCGTGCCATCCACCGACGCGCTCAGCCCCTGCACGCCCTTGGTGGTGTTGGCCTTGTAGAACTTCTTCGCGGCGTCGAAGGGGATGAACAGGATGGAGATGCGAGGAAGGGTTGCGGTGTCGATACCCTCGTCGAATTCGCGCTTCGGCATGGAGTCCCCCGTCAGTGCGAGCGGGCTACTTCCAGGAGCAGCCCTTGATCTTCTTGCAGAACGCTTCGTTGGTGGCCTTCTCGCACGCAATGGCCACGCCGCCGCACATATTGGACCCAAACATGTAGGCACATCCAGGTTGGCTGCTGCAGTAGACCTGGGAGAACACACCGCAGAAGTGCGCCTTGCCCGTACAGCGGCCCGCGCCCTGGGAATCGCTGCTGTCCTTCTCCGGCGTGGCGGCGGTGCCAGCGTCCTTGCCTTCGACTCCGGCATCCGCCTTCGCTGAAGTGGAGGCCTTGGGCTTCTTCGCCGGGTCCGCCGCGTAGGTGGGTGCGCCCAGCAGGGCCGCCGCCATCGTGAGCGTCATGAAGAGACCGACACGCTGTCCGTGCTGCGCCATGTTCCTGTCCTTTCGATGTGGGACCGGCCCGACTTCCGCCATAACAGTCCGCGAGAAGGGGACTCGGCGGCGTGCAGCATGCCCGCCTGTCCACTTGGGAGTCGAGCGACCACGCCCGCCTCAGCGGCGGGGGAGCAGCTCCCGCGCCAGCTCGATGAAGGCCCTCAGCGGACGCGAGGCCCGCGCTCGGTGGGGGTAGTACAGGAAGAGGCCGGGGACGAGCGGTGCCCAGTCCTCCAGCACGGGCCGCAGCGCGCCGGAGCGCAGCGCGGCCGCCGCTTGAATCTCCGCGACGTAGGTGAGCCCCAGGCCCTCGCGGGCCATGTTCATGAGTAGGGAGGCGCTGTCCGACGTGAGAGGTCCCTTCACCGGTACGGTGAGCTCCTTCGTCCCCTGCTCGAACTCCCAGTGGTAGGGCAGCCCCGTCGAGGGCGCGCGGTAGCCCAGGCAGGTGTGGCTGCCCAGGTCCCGGGGATGCCGGGGCGCCCCATGCCTTTCGAAGTACGCGGGCGCGCCCACGACGAGGAAGCGGAAGGCGGGCGTGAGGCGCACCTGGACCATGTCGCGCTGCACGGCCTCCGAGAGCCGGATGCCCGCGTCATAGCCCTCCTTCACGATGTCCACGAACCCGTCCTGCACGGACACATGTATGCGCACGTGCGAATGGGCCGCGACGAAGCGCGGCAGAACCGGCTCCACCGCGATTGGCACCGAGAACGCCGGCACCGACAGGTTCAGCGAACCCGTCATCTCCGGGGTCTCCCCGGCGGCCAGGTGTTCGAGCGCCGCCAGCGCGGACTGAAGGCCCGGGCCCGCTTCGTCCAGAAGCCGCTGTCCCGCCTCCGTGAGGGACACGCTGCGCGTGGTGCGGGCGAGCAGCGCCTGTCCCAGCTTCTCCTCCAACTGGCGCACCGCCTGGCTCACCGCGGACGAGGACACGCCCAGCTCCTTCGCGGCCTGAGTGAAGCTGCGCCGGCGGGCGACGGTGACGAACACGGTCAGGG
This sequence comes from Corallococcus exiguus, assembly GCF_009909105.1. NCBI lineage: Bacteria > Pseudomonadati > Myxococcota > Myxococcia > Myxococcales > Myxococcaceae > Corallococcus > Corallococcus exiguus. Next base: position 356,331 of record NZ_JAAAPK010000011.1, on the reverse strand, counting down.
CATTGAGGGGTGTCAGGGCCATTTCGAAGAAAGTCTAAACAGTCCCTGCAACTTCCGCGTCTTCATCCGGCGGCTTCCGGACGGCACCTTGTGCGCATCCAACACGGGGGCATTCCATGACGACGACCGCACGCATCGATTCGCTGGCGCAGTACCACCTGCTGGGCCGCAGTGGCCTGCGGGTGAGCCCGCTGTGCCTGGGCGCCATGACCTTCGGCACCGAGTGGGGCTGGGGCAGCCCCAAGGACACCGCCTGGCGCATCCTCGCCCGCTACCTGGAGGCGGGTGGCAACTTCGTGGACACCGCGGACGGCTACACGGGCGGCTCCAGCGAGGCCATCATCGGGGACTATTTCGCCCAGGCGGGTGGCCGCGACCGCGCGGTCATCGCGACGAAGTTCACCATCAACACCTGGCCCGGGGATCCGAACGCGGGTGGCAACGGCCGCAAGAACATCCGCCGCGCGCTGGAGGGTTCACTGCGGCGGCTGAAGACGGACTACGTGGACCTGTACTGGCTGCATGCGTGGGATGGCATGACGCCGGTGGAGGAGGTGATGCGCACGCTCGATGGGCTCGTGCGCGAGGGCAAGGTCCGCTACATCGGCCTGTCGGATGTGCCGGCCTGGTACTTCGCCCGTGCGCAGTCGCTGGCGGAGCAGGAGGGCTGGGAGCGCGTCGCCGCGTTGCAGCTGGAGTACTCGCTGGTGGAGCGCAACATCGAGCGCGAGCACATCCCCGCGGCGCTGGCGCTGGGCGCGTCCATCACGCCCTGGAGCCCGCTGGCGTCGGGGCTCCTGTCCGGCAAGTACACCCGCGAGGGCACGCAGGCGAAGGGCGAGGGGCGGCTGCCGTCCATCCAGGGCGGAGGCAACCCGGGCTTCGAGAAGCTCTTCACCGAGCGCAACTGGGCCATCGTGGACGCGCTGCGCGAGGTGGCGACAGAGCTGGACCGGTCGCCCGCGCAGGTGGCGCTCGCGTGGGTGACGAGGCGGCCCGGCGTGGCGTCCACCCTCATCGGCGCGACGCGGATGGAGCAGCTGGAGGCGAACCTGCATGCGCTCGACGTGCGGATTCCCGACGCGCTCGCCGCGAAGCTGGAGGCCGTCAGCCGCCCGGAGCTCGTCCACCCGTACCACTTCTTCGAGGACGCCTTCTTCACCGGCGGCATGTTCACGGGCGGCACGACGGTCCGCTCCGAGCCCACGTGGTTCCGGCCCGCGCCCCGGTAGCTACCGTGGGGCCGCGCCATTCCGCAGCAGCAGCGCCGCGCGGTGGATGGCGGCGCGGATGCGGACATAGGTGCCGCAGCGGCAGACGTTGTCGCTCATGGCCGCGTCGATGTCCGCGTCGGACGGTTGGGGGTTTCTTCGCAGCAGCGCGACCGCGGCCATGATCTGCCCCGGCTGGCAGAAGCCGCACTGGGCCACGTCCTCGGCGATCCACGCCTCCTGCACGGGGTGCAGTCCGGACGCATCCGCGAGTCCCTCGATGGTCTTCACCTCGCGGCCCGCGATGTCGCCCACGGGGTGGAGGCAGGGACGGAAGGCTTCGCCGTCCAGGTGGCTGGTGCACGCGCCGCAGACGCCCACGCCGCAGCCGTACTTGGGGCCCGTGACGCCCAGCACGTCGCGGAGCACCCACAGCAGGGGCAGGTCCGCGGGCGAGTCCACCGACACCGGTTGACCGTTGAGGAGGAAGGAATGGGCCGGCATGGTCAGACTCCCTCGTCGAGGATGGGAAAGCGCGTGGGCATGGTGCCCGTCGCCCGGGCAATGGCATTGGCCAGGGCCGCCGCCGCGCTGGGGTAGCCCAGCTCTCCCACGCCGCCCACGCGGTCGTCGGAGCGCACGAGGTGCACCTGGATGGAGGCGGGGGCGTGCTTCATCCGCAGCCACCGGTAGTCCGCGAAGCTGCCCTCGCGCACGGCGCCCGCGTCGATGTGGAGCCCGGCGCTCAGCGTGGTGGACATCGCGTCCATCGCGGCGCCCTGGAGCTGGGCCTCGATGCCCTTCGGGTTGATGGCCAGGCCCACGTCCGCGGCGATGACCACGCGCAGCACGCGCGGCGTCCCGCTTGTGACATCCACCTCGACGAGGTGGGCGATGGCGCTGTCCCACTCCTCCAGCACGGCGACGCCTTGCGCGACGCCAGGAGGCAGCGCGCGGCCCCAGGCACCTTCGAGCACCACCCGCTCCAGCACGGCCTTGAGCCTGCGCGACGTGAGGCGGGAGCGCCGCAGTTCCACGGGGTCTTTCTGGAGCTCGCGGGCCAGCTGGTCGACGAAGATTTCGTTGGCCACGCCCACCTGGCTGGTGAAGACGGAGCGGAAGGACGCGGTGGGAATCGGGAGCGGCACTTCGGCCAGCTCCTGCGCCACCCAGCCGAACTGATAGGGGACGTGCTGTGTCAGCGCGAAGAACACCGCGCTCGTGACGTCCGGCAGGACCTGACCGACCAGGGAGGTGAGCAGGTCTCCGAAGCCGTGGGGGAACTCCACGGTGGGGATGGCGGCGCGGTGTTGCCAGCCGAGGATGGAGCCGCCGGGCCCCAGCGAGGCGAGGATGCGGTGGTGGCTCGCGGGCCGGTAGTGCCCGTGGCGCATCTCATCGTTGCGGCTCCACATCAGCTTCACCGGATGCCCGAGAGAGCGCGAGATGAGCGCGGCCTCCACGGCGGCTTCGGTGAAGAAGCGCCGGCCGAAGCCTCCGCCAGCGCGGATGGGATGCACGGTGACCCGCTGCGGAGTGAGCGCCCATCCCAGTGCCGCGGCGACCTGGCTCCGCGCGAACTTCGGATCCTGGACGCCGGACCAGACCTCCGCGGTGTCTGTCGTTACACGCGCCACGCAGCTCTGTGTCTCCATGGGCGCGTGCGCGAGATAGGGGAAGTCGAAGCGCCCCTCCACGACCCGGGTCGTGAGCAGCGGAGGCAGCGGCCGGGGACCGATGGCGTCACGCAGCCGGGTCCGGATGTTGGCGTCGGAGAGGTGGCTGGCCGGGCCGGGGGTCCAGGTGATCTGCAAGGCGTCGCGAGCGGCGAAGGCCTGCGAGTACGTCCGCGCCGCCACCGCGATGCCTGAAGGGATCTGCACCACGCCCACCACGCCAGGCAGGGCCCGGGCCGTGGAGGCATTGAAGGACTGGACCTTGCCGAGCAGCGTGGGAGGCCGCGCCACCACCGTGGGCACCGCGTCCGGGATGTCCAGGTCCAGGGTGAAGCGCGCTGCGCCGGTGACGATGTCCCGTGCGTCGACGCGTCCCGTGGGCTGACCGACCACGGTGTACTTGCTCGGAGACTTCGGCAGCGGCAAGACCTCTGGCAGCAGCACGCGAGCGGCGTCCTCCGCCAGCTCGCCGTAGCCGAGCCTGCGGCCGTCGGGAGCGCGCACCTCGCCCTGCGCGGTGGTGAGCGTGAGGGCCAGCACCCGCCAGCGGTGCGCGGCGGCGGTGACCAGCCGTGCCCGGGCCTCCGCCGCGGCGGCGCGGAGCGGACCGGTCAGGTAGCGCATCGTCGAGGACAGCCCGGTGAGCTGGATGAGCCATCGCGGATCCGCGTCGGCGGTGTGCACGTCCACGGCATCAAGGCCCGTGTCGAGCTCCTCGGCAACGAGCATGGCCACGGCGGTGGTGATGCCCTGGCCCATCTCCGTGCGAGGCAGGGTGGCGGTGACGCGGCCATCGGTCCGGACTGCGACGTAGAGATTGAGCGGCGTTTCTTCCGGGGCCGCCGAAGGCTCCGAAGCCTCTGCGGAGGGGACGTCGAGCGCGAGCCGGGCCGCGATCATCAACGTGGGCGAGGCCACCAGCCACGTGAGGAACTTGCGGCGCTCGATGCCGCTGGGAGGAGGGGCTGCGTCCGTGGGCAGCGTGTCAGCCATGGAGAAAGTGTGGCACGCGGCCACGGGCGGACCCAACGACCTGGCAGGACCTGTGCGGCACCTGTCATGTGGCGCGCGGAAGCATCCGGGACACGACCCGGGGCATGGAGTCTGGGGCGGGACGTGCACGCGGCTTCGGGGGATACTGGTGGCCATGTGCCCCACGGAGGCGGGGGCGAGGACGGCGGGCATGCGCAGGTGGCTCATCGGTGGAGTGGCGGTCCTGGTCGCGTGCGGCCTCGTGCTGTTCTGGGCGCTGCGTTCAGGAGGACCGGACGCGCCGGAGGGCACCGCGGACGCCACGCTTACGCGGAAGCGCCCCGCGAACCCCGTGCCCACACCGGAGCGCTCCGACCCTGTGGAGAAACTCCCGGCGGCGCGGTCCCCGAGCGAAGCGGATGGCGTCCTGGACGTGGAGGTGCTGTCCGATGGAAAGCCTTCACTCGGAACCACCGTGCGGCTCTACGCACGGGGGGCGCGGGCGTCCACCTGGACGCTGATGGGCTCTGGGGTCACGGATCCGCAAGGCCACGTCCGGCTTGCCTCCGGGCCCGGGCGCTATCTCGTGGCGGTGCGCGCTCCGGGCCGGACCCCTCTGCTGCATGACGTGTCCCGCCCGCTCGGCGAGTCGCGCACGGCGCTGCGGATCTCCCTGGAGCCCGCGCAATCACTCGCGGGCCGCACGGTGGTGCGCGGAACGAATGAACCGTTACCGCTCGTGGAGATCGTCCTCACGGCGCACGCCCATGACCTGGAGACCTGGCAGCGCCCGGATGCTCCCGACGACGAGCGCGTCTATGCCACGAGCGACGAGCGGGGGAACTTCCGCATCGACGGACTCACCCCGGGCACCTACAAGCTGGAGGCCCGCGCCCCCGGCTACGCGCGCCTGGTGCTGGGCCGTCTGCTCATCCCCACGGAAGGCCCGCTGACGTTGGCGCTCCGGCTGGCGAGCGTCATCGAGGGCTTCGTCGTGGACTCGAAGGGCCTGCCGGCCGCGGACGCCGAGGTGCGGGTCGGCGGCAGCGCCTCGCAGGTGGTGACGACGGGCGCGCAGGGCGGCTTCTCCGTGGAGGTGGAGCCCGGCTCCCATCTCCTGTCCGCGCGGCGCGGCGAGGAGTCCGGCGCGCTTGACCTGCCAGTGCTCTGCGCAGCGGGCCGCACCGTGCGCGACGTGAGCATCCAGCTGGGACCGGGCGCGGTGCTGGAGGGCCGCGTCGTCGAGGCGCTTTCGCGCAAGCCGGTGGAGGGAGCGCGCGTCGACGTCAGCCGCTCCGGCGGGGACGCGGACCCCGGCGTCGCCGTGTCGGACGCGGAGGGGCACTTCCTCGTGCGGGGGCTTGCCCCCGGCGGCTACGACGCGAAGGTCACGGCCTCGGGCTACTCGCCCGCCATGCGCCGGGGCCTGACGGTCAGGCAGGGCGAACGCTTTCCCGTGGAACTTCAGCTCTCGGGCACCGGCGCGGTGGAGGGCCAGGTGCGAGACCGGAACGGAGCGCCGGTGGCCGCGGCCCGGATCTCCGGCGTCAACGGCTGGAGCCGGGGAATGGAATTGAGCTCCATCGAGGCCCGCACGAACGCGGACGGCCACTACCGGCTCGAGGGAATCGCCACGGGCATCCTGTCCCTCTCCGCGAGCCAGGATGGGACGACGGCGGGCATCCGCCAGACCGTCTCCGTGGAGGAGAACCGCACGGCCCGGGCGGACTTCACCCTGGATGGCACGGGGACCCTCGAGGGCAGGGTGCGCGCGGCCCGTGGAGACCTCTCGGAGGGTCAGCTGGAGGTGACGGCCATGGCGGACAGGCAGCCGGGGGCCACTGGGATGACCCTCGGCAGTACCGCCGTGGGCGCGGACGGGGTCTTCCGGATGACCCTTCCCGCCGGCGCCTACACGGCCACGCTCGCGGCGCGCGGTCGTTTCGTTCAGGGCAAGCAGGAGCAGGTGCGCGTGGAGGCGGGACGGACGGCCCAGGTCGAGTTCATCTGGGAGGAACCGCCCGAGGAGCGCGCGTACCGGGGTGTCGTCCTGGAGCCGGATGGCTCGCCGTCGCCCCACGCCTTCATCACCCTCACGGCCGCGGAAGGAAAGGGCGTCCCCCTGTCGATGACACCCACGGATGTGGAGGGGCGCTTCACTGTTTCCTTCCGACCGGGGTTCACCCACCCGGACCGCGCGCTGTTGGTCGCGCGCAATGGAGGACGATCGAGCGAGCCCGTGCCCATCACCCTCGAAAAGGAGGTGGTGGTGCGGCTGAGGCCTTCGGCCTTCCTTCGCGGCCGCGTGGTGCGCAAGGGAGAGCCCGTTCGCGGCTTCACCCTCTCGCTCCGGCTCCAGAAGGGCTACTTGCCCAACGGCGAAGGCCCCTTCGAGTTCTCCGGCGACCGCTTCGAGTTACGCGACGTCCCGCCCGACCCCGTGAAGTTGACGGCGCGCACGGTGGATGGCTCCATCGGCGAGACCACGGCTTCTCCCTCCACGGGCGCGGTGCTCGAAGTGGACATTCCCCTGGAGGCCTCCGGCACCGTTCGGGGCCGGGTGGTGGACGCGGCCACGAAGACGCCCGTCTCTGGCGCGTTCGTCTTCATCGAGGGGGAGGAGCCCTTGATGGAGCACATCTCCAACGCGGAGGGCCGCTTCTCCCTCGGCGGGGTGCGCGCGGGCGAACGCGTCCTCCTCATCCTGGGCGGCCCTTCGCAGGGGCGTCTGCGCCGGCCGTTGAAGATGAAGGACGGTGACGTGCTGGACCTGGGCGACGTGGCCATGGAGGTGACGCCGCCCACCCAGGATGCATCCGCGCCGTGAGGTGCTTCAGCCGGGCTTGCGCCGCCAGCCCGGAGGCGGTCCCTCGCGCAGCACCTCGGCCACCGCCACCGCGCAGGCGAAGCTGGTCGTCATGGGCACCTGCATCCAGTGGCCGCCCATGTAGAGCTTCACCTCCCGCTCCTTCACGACGTGGTCCACCTTCACGTCCGTGCCCACGCGCTCCATGAGGGCGGGGTCGCCCACGGACACCACGGATTCAAGCTGCGCGGGCAGGGTGGGCATGCCGCCCGCGGAGGAGGCGATGATGGCACCCCGTGCCGCCGCGCGGTTCGTGACCTCCCGCATGGATGCCTCCAGCGCGCGGTGGGTCGTGCCCAGGCTCAGGTTGAGCACGTCCACGCCCACCTCATCGAGCATCCACCCCATCGCCTCCACCAGGCACAGCGAGTGTCCTCGGATGTTCTGGTCGAGGACGCGGGCGACGTAGACCTCCACGTCCGGCCAGGGACGGACCTGGTCGTAGAGGATGCTCAGGACGGCCGTGCCGTGCCCGTGCGTGTCCTCCAGGTCCAGCGTGCCCGTGCCGTCCCGCCACGCCTCCAGCTCCTCCCGTTCGTAGGCGCGCGCCTCCAGCACCTGCGCGTCCAGGTCGAGCGAGAAGGTGGCCGCTCCCGCGAGGTGCATCGCGTGCTCGCGCAGGAAGGCCACCTCCACGCCGCTGTCGATGATGCCCACCTTCTTCACGGCGAGGTGCCTCCCTGCCGCGAAGGGCTCCAGAGCTTCAGCTGCCGGAACACATAGGTGCCCAGCGACACGGACTCCGTGCGGGGCGGGACGGCGTCCGGAACGGACACGGTCAGGTGCACGAGCGAACCCGCGAGCACCATCCCCGCGCCGAGCACCAAAATGAGCAGCAACGTGAGCGTGCCAATGCGCCGCACGACGAAGAGGCCGGCGTGGTCCGGGTCCTCCAGGAGCGGCAGCCGCGAGGGCAGCGGCTGCGCGGTGGGGCGTGGGAGTTCGTTCGCCATGACCGGGACCCTTCCTTTCCGCCGCGTCAGGCGGCGTCCGCCTCGCCCATGCCCGCACGGAACAGCCGCTGATACGGCGCGCAGCGCGCGAGCAGCTCCGTGTGCGGCCCCTGTCCCACCAGCCGGCCTCCCGCGAGCATCCACACCTCGTCGGCCAGGGGCGCGTTGGCCAGCCGGTGCGTGATGAACACCACCGTCTGTCCGCGCTCCCGGGCCCGCGCGAGCAGAGCCCGCACGATGGCGGACTCCGTCTCCACGTCGAGCTGCGAGGTGGCTTCGTCCAACAACAGCACGGGCGCGTCGCGGAGCACCGCCCGGGCCAGCGCCAGCCGCTGCCGCTGTCCGCCGGAGAGGCTCGCGCCCGCCTCTGCCACCGGCGTGTCGAAGCCCTGCGGCAGCGCGGCGAGGACGGACTCCAGCGCGCACAGCCGCACGGCCTGCCGCAGGTCCTCCTCGCTCACGGCGGGGAGCCCCAGGGTGAGGTTGTCGCGCACGGTGCCGTGGTACAGCTCCACGTCCTGCCACACCACCGCGAGCTGCCGGCGCAGGTCGGACAGCTCCAGCGTCCGCGCGTCCTTCCCGTCGAACAGCACGCGCCCCCGGCCCGGCTCCTCCAGCCGCGTCAGCATCCTCGCGAGCGTCGTCTTCCCGGAGCCGCTGGAGCCGACGATGGTCACCACCGCGCCGGGCCGGATGCGCGCGCTCACCTCGCGCAGCACGTCCTGTCCGGGCAGGTAGCCGAAGGACACGTCCTCCAGCTCCACCCCGCCAGAGAGCCGCTGGGTCAGCGGAGCCGGCGGCGTCAGCGAGCGGGCCGGGTCCTGCTCCGGCGCCTCGTGCAGGTACTCGAAGAAGCGGCGCAGGTGGACCCCTCGCTGCTGCAGGCCGGTGACGAAGCCGATGGCCTCGATGACCGGCCCGCGCAGGTACGCGGCATACGCCACGAAGGCCACGAAGCCGCCCAGCGTCAGCTTCCCCTGGATGATGAGCCGCCAACCCAGCCAGGTGAACAGCGCCGTCTGCGCGGCCTCGACCGTGCGCTCGAACAGCCGCATCAGCCCCTCCACTCCGTGGGCCCGCAGGTGCGCCCGCAGCACGGACCGCATCAGCCCCGCCGCGCGCTGGTAGATGAACGGCTCCATCGCCAGCACCTTCGTCGTGCGGCTCTGCCGCAGCGTCTCCACCTGGAGCGCCTGGAGGGCGCCGTGCACGCCCATCACCTCCTGCCAGGCCATCCCCATGGCGCGGCCGATGACGAGCGGCACCGCCACCACGAAGGGCAGCGTGGCCACGGCGGCCAGCGCCAGCTCCCAGTGCAGCGACGCCAGGGTGAAGGGGATGACGACCAGGAAGGTGAGCTGCGAGAAGACGAGCCGGATCAACCCCAGCACCAGGGCCATGCCAGCCTTCGCGTCGTCGAAGCGGCTGGTGAGCTCACCCACCTGACGCCGGGAGAAGAAGCGGTCCGGCAGGTGCTGCAGGTGGTTGAAGAGATAGAGCGTGGCGGAGCTCTCCAGCTTCACCGTGAGGTACGCGGAGTAGTAGCCGAACAGTGACTCCACGAGCGCCGCCGCCACCGACGCGGCGAGGATGCTCAGCACCAGCACGTGCAGAAGCCCCAGGTCCCGAGGGGACGACACGTGGTCGAACAACAGCCGGGTGAGGAAAGGCGGAATGAGCAAGAGCCCGGTGATGACCGGGCCCAGGAGCGCGCTCCTCAAGAGCGAGCCCCACGCGGGACGCAGGAGCCGCAGCAGCGCGGCGAGATAGCGCGCCGACTGCCGCAGCCCGGGAGCTCCTTCTTCCTGCATCGCGCCGCCCGCTTCCATCACAGGTGCGTGAGCACGCTCCGCGCCAGCGCGTCCACTTCCTCCGGAATGGCGTGGACGCGCAGGCCGGTGTGCTGCTCCATCTTCCGCCGCGCCTCCTCCAGCACCTCGTCCCGGACGCCCAGGAACCACGTCTCCGTCCAGCGGCTGCCCAAAAGCTTTCGCCCGCCCATCATCGCCAGGCCCACCACCGTGCAAGGCACGTTGTGCTCGCGGGCCAGCAGCTCCAGATATTCGCGCGTAGCGATGACGTCTTCCGGCTTCGTATCCACCGCCACGGTCAGCACCACCAGGCGCGGCAGGAACGTCTCGTAGATGAGCGTGGAGGCGTTGGCCCGTTTGTCCATGCCCTGCGGCACGTAGAGCAGGCCGTTCTGCCCACCGGTGATGACCACGTCGCAGTCGTTCGCGAGCTCCTGCATGATCCGCCGCTCGAACGCCAGCCGCTGCGGGGGCTCCACACGCAGCACGCGCGAGTAGCCCGTGTCGGAGCCCAGCAGGATGCCCGTGGGCTCCGTGGCGTGGTGGCGCACGCGCACGTGCTTCGCCAGCGCCTCACGCAGGTAGACCTGCGTGGTGAACTTGCCCTGCACCGTGTCCGTGCCGAAGACGCCCAGCAAATTGCGCGGCCCGTAGTCCTCCGGGCCCGGCTTCGCGAGCGCGTCCTGCTCCGGCACCGCCACGCGGAAGAAGAGGTGGGGGTCCGGCTCCAGCCCGTCGAAGAGGTCGTAATAGAGGATGTCGTCGTACAGCGACACCACCGGCAGCCGCCTGCGCGTGGCCACCTCCAGCAGCGCGCGGACGTGCGGGACCTCCGTCTCGAAGTTGAGCGAGCAGGTGAAGACCACCGCGTCGAAGTCATGGCTCGCGATGGCCGCCGGGTCGTTCACCACGGGCACGGACAGCTCACCCGCCTGGATGTACGTGCCCGCGTCGCTGAGCGTCACCGTGTCGTCGAAGACGACGCACGCCGGGGCCGGGCTCCGGTCGCGGAAGCGCAGCAGCGCGTAGCCTTCCTTGTTGTACTTGAAGACGGCGGTCCGCTTGCCCGCGAGGACCTCCATCACCTGCGCGCGCGTGTACATGTGACGGCTGCGCAGCGTGGGGTTCATCTTGAGCGGCAGCCGCTGGTCGCCCTCCCAGATTTCACCCAGCTTCTGGTACAGCACCTCCGGGTCGTACTTGGGATAGGTGCGGGTGTCTGGCGCGATGAGCAGCGGCACGCCGTAGTCCGGCATCTGGAAGACGTGCTCGCGCTCGGAGCCCTCCACGCGCAGCGCGTAGCGGCCCTGCGGGTGCAACAGGAAGTACTGGAACGCGACGCGCAGGCCCGCGACCTCCAGCACCTCCGCGTCCAGCGTCAGCTCCCGGCGCGCCCCGGTGTTCACGCCCTCCAGCGACAGCCGGCGCAGCAGGAACGGCGGCGGCTCCTGCCCGTCGGCCTTGCTCACCTGGATGAGCACGCACTTGAAGGGGTCCACCGGGAAGGACGTGAGCAGCTCGGAGGAGAAGTCCTTCAGCCGCGACACGACGTCCGCGTAACGCGCGAGGAACAGCGCCCTCGCCCGGTCCCGCTGCGTCGGATCCGGAATCATGAAGAGCAGGTCGCTGCCGCTGAAGACCTCGAAGCGGCGCCACGTCTCGCGCGTCTCCGCGTCCACCGGCTCCGGCAGCTGCGCCTCCACCAGCTTGATGAGCGCGTACATCCACGCGTTGCCCGGCGTCAGCCAGTGCTCGCTGTAGAAGTCGCGCCCCCACGTCGAATAGTAGAGCCGGGGCAGCGACGGCGGCGCGGGCGGTGGCGTGGCGGCCTGGATTTCGACGGGCGCGGCGGGCTGCATGACGCCCTCCAGCCACTCGATGCCTTCGTGCCACCAGTGGCCGAACAGCTCCGTGTCGAACGCGAGCACGAACGTCTGCCCGTCCTGGACGAGCGAGCGGCGCGAGTCCAACAGCTCCCAGAACTCGCGCACGTGCTGCTTCACCTGGGTGCGGGCCGCGTCCACGTCGTAGAGGGCCTTCTGGCCCAGGTCGACCTTCTGTCCCGTCACCGCCTGGTACTTGAGGCCCGTCCACACGTGCCCCCGCTTGTTCGCGGGCACGGGCACGCCCATCTCCTCGAAGTATTCAGGCCGCACGTCGAAGCCCACGTCCCGGAAGAACTCGCGGTACACCGGGTGCGCGGGGAACGTGGACTCGGGCGACTTCCACAGGTACAGCCCGATGCGGTAGTCGTGGACCATCACCTCCAGGTCCTCGTGGCGGAACACGCCGCTGGGGTCCTGGGCCTGGGACGCGCCAATGCCTGTCAGGCTGAGCGCGGTGCGGCGGATGCCATGGCGCGTGAGCACGCGCTCCAGGCCCGGCTGGAAGGCGCACTCGGGCAGCCAGAGGCCGTCCGGCTCGCGGCCGAAGAGGTCCTGGAAGGACTCCACGCCTCGCGCCACCAGCCGGTCCGCGACGGCGGGCTGGAAGAAGGGCAGGAAGTTGTGCTGCGGCGTGGAGGTCCACAGCTGCACGTTGGACGCCCGCGAGCGCCCCAGCGAGGCGAACACGTCCCGCAGGCTGTGCTGGCGCAGGAACGCGAGGCTGTCCTCCACGCGGCGCAGGTACATGCCCGCGGTGCGGTGGACCCGTGCGAGCGATTCGTCCGACAGGGATTGGGGGAACTTCTCGTAGCGGTTGTAGAGCTCCAACCGCGACGTGCGCTCCAGCTCGCGCGTGGCGATGCGCTTCAGCAGCTGGAGGTAGCCGGTGTAGCGCTCCTCGCAGGCGACGAGCTGCTCGAAGAGGCACGGGGTGAAGGACATCACCAGCGTGCCGGCGAAGCGCTGGGAGTCCCAGCGCTCCAACATCCGGAACAGCGGGATGTACGTCTCCGTCAGCGCTTCGAAGAGCCAGTTCTCCGGCTCATCGAAGAGGGACCCCTCGCCCAACACCTGCGGCATGTGGGTGTTGAGGATCAGGGTAAGGCGCGTGTTCATGAGGGGACCGCGAGACGGGGGGAAGCGGGGAAGGCACAGCGGACCGCGAGGCTAGGCGCCGCCGCCGCAGTCCTCGGAGGGAGACGTCGCGCCGTCCTCGGAACACAGCCGGTGGGCCGAGTTGTAGAGGTCCTGCCAGACCGTTCCCGGTCCCGAGGCGACGAGCGTGTACGTGGTGCTGGAGAAGTTCGATGTGGCGAAGCCCTGGACGTCCGGGCCTCCGTTGACCTGCTCCAGCAGCTCCGAGACATCCTTGCGCGTGAATCGCATCGGGGACCTCCGTGTGGTGGGTGGAACGGCGGAAGGGGAGGCGCGGGCGGACTACCCGCAGCCGAACGTGGAGCGGTCCTCGGCGGTGACGGAGCCGCCGTCCTCGCAGGTCCACTGGTAGGTCCAGTAGTTCTGCCAGACAGCGCCGCCGCCAAAGGAAGGGACCAGGTTCCAGGTGGAGCCGGCGAAGGTGGAGGTGCCGAAGCCCTGGACATCCGGGCTGCCCTGCACCGCGTTCAACAGGTCACTGACGTTCTTGCACGTGTAACGCATGGGAGTGCTCCGGGAGTGGCGTGGGGAGACGGCGAAGCGGGGCGCTAGTAGCAGCCCACCTGGGACCGGTCCTCGATGACGACCTGGCCACCGTCCTCGCACATCCGGTGATTCGGGTTGTAGATGTCCTGGTAGATGTAGCCGCCCGCCGACGGGGTGATGTTGTACGTGTAGCCGCCGACCGTGGACGTCCAGAAGCCCGTCACGTCGGGGTTGCCCTGCACGGTGTCGAGCAGCTCGGAGATGTTCTTGCGCGTGTACCGCATGGTGAGGACTCCAGGTGATGAGGGGGAGATCAGCGGAGCCCTGAATCCTAGAAAGGGACGGAGGAGCGGGCAAGGCAGGGCAGGGTAGGCCCCCGGAAGTGTCAGGAAGCACGTGTGGCTTTGTGTTTCACGGTCTCACCGGACCCACCGACAGGAAGCCGGGGCCGCATGCCTGCGTTCAGCCAGGGTTCGAGTGCGAGCTGGACGCCGCACGCCGCGACCGTGACGAGCGCGGCGGTTAAGCCCGGCGCCTTCCACGCGCCGGCGACGGCCGCCGTGGCGATGACCCAGGGGCGGATCAGCGTGAACGGCCCCAGGACCACCACGCTCGCGAGCGTCCGCACGTCGGCCTCCGCGGCGGCCCAGACGCCCATGCCCATCAGCGTCAGGGTGGCGTACGGCAGGAGCACCCAGAGGATCGCCTGCGCGCAGACGAGCAGCTGGGGGAACAGACCCGGTGAGAACAGGCAGGCCCCGGCGATGCCAGCACCCACCAGCGCGGTCGTGAAGAGTCCCCGCCCCATCCCCCGGCGGATGGCGGCCCGGTAGTAGTCGGCCTTGAAGATGCGGGCATCGCGGCCCGCGGCCACCCGGAAGCCGCAGAACGAGGCGTCGGTGACGGCGAGCAGCGCGAGCAGCACCGGAAGGCCAGCGTTCATGAAGTAGGTCCCAGCCGTGCGCGCAGCGGGCCCAGGTGGCGCTGGAGCGGTTCCCACAGCTCCGCGCGCGTTCCCACCGTGGCGCTCATGGGCCGGAGCATGGCGCCGAGGAGGTTCCGGGCCCCGTCCAGGGACGCGCAGGTGAACCCCGTGGCCGCCCTGGCCGCCGACAGCAGGGTCTGCGTGGGATGGGCGCGCCGCGCGGAGACCACGCCATCGTGGCGCGCGAGCGGCTCCCGCATGCGGGCCTGGTGGAACATCCACGAGCCCCAGGGCGAGAGCACCGAGTGCTGGATGTCGTAGTGCACGAAGGCGTGCCCCTGCCGCTGGCCGGCGAAGAACGCGCTCAGGTCGTTGCCGCGAAAGTGATGCAGGACGCCCGTGGAGATGTAGATGTGGCCGGGCTGCTCCAACTGGAACGCGTTCGCGACCCGGAGCTCGCATGAGAGGGATTCCTCTTCCGCGAGCCGCCGGGCGTTCTCAATCAGCGTCACATTCATGTCACAGCCGATGATTTCAACGTCGCGTCCCAGCCGCCCATGCGCCGCGAGCGAGCGGACGGCGTAGCCAAGCCCGCAGCCGACATCGACGATGCGCAGCGGAGGCTTCACGCCGGAGTCGCGCAGCGCCTGCAACAGGGGCAGCAGTACGCAGCGGATGCGGTCCGCCTGAAGGAACTCCTCGCTCAGCCGCTGCAGCTCGATGTGGGAGCGCAGGAGGGCCAGGCTGCAGGCCTCGAAGTCGAGCGTGTCGTTGGACGCGGGAAGCCGCTGCACGAACCGCGCGGCGGACCGCTGCCCGTTGGCCATCAGCCGCGCCACGACGGCTTCGCGCGACACCGGCCGGGGCTGGAGCGTCGCGACGTCGTAGTCGACGATGAGGTCGGAGATTTCGAGCAGGTCGGAGGGCATTCCAGCGCGTGAGCGCCGGAGTGTACCTCAACGCCGGGGCGGCTCAGCGCCCCGGCGCCGTCCCTGCCTACTCCCCTGCGCCGGTCAGCCCTGGCGGGCAGCTGAAGGTGGCCGGCACGGCCCACAGCTGGCCCTCCTCGGCGTCATCAAGGGCGGTGAAGAAGATGCGATGGCCCACGCGGGTGAACGAGCCCGGAAAGTGGATGTCCGCCAGCCTGCCCTGCGTCGCCACGGAGCCCCGGGTGAAGTAGGGGAAGACGGGCCCGATGGGGTCCGGCGCGCCGCCGAACAGGACCTGACCCTTGCCGGTGGCGAACAGCGGGTAGCGGTACCCGTACTCCACATTGGGATTGTCGAAGAGCTGGCGGGTCCCCGCGGCCGTTCCATTCGTCGCCCACAGCGATACGTCCCTGGACACGGGGGCATCGCTTCCGATGCTCACGAAGAAGTAGATGTCGTTGCCGGAGACCACGGACGACCGCACGGCGGGATACGCGTACTCGTCGGATGCGTAGGGGTTGGGCAGGGTGGTGATCCCCGTCTTGCCGCCGCCGCTCAGGGAGAGCCGGTCGATGCGAAGCCGCTTCGTCACCGGGTTGTCCACGGACGTCAGATAGACATACGCCCCCAGAGTCCCGAGCAGGCTCACCCGCCTGCCGAAGGCTTCCAGGCGAACGGTCCCCGCGGCGGTGCCATTCGTCTTCCACACCTCGGAGTTGGGGCCGTCCTCCAGGATGAACAACGGCGGCTCACCCGGGCTGCTCACCCCCGAAAGGTAGGTGTTCCCCGCGTCCAGCCGCTTCACGGAGGTGGTCCCGGCGTGCGTGCCGTCGGTGCGCCACAGCGTGGTGCCCGTGTCCTCGGAGAAGATGAAGAGCAACGCGTTGCCGGCCTTCAACGTGTAGTTGCCCAGATTCGTGAGTCCGCCGAAGTCATTCACCCGCAGCGTGCCGGCCGCCGTCCCGTCGGACCGCCACAGCTCCGGCCGGGCCCCGTCTCCCGGCACAGGCACCCAGCGGAAGAACACCAGGCGGCCATTGAGCTCCGTGGCGTTGGTCATCACGGAGCCTTCCGCGCCAGGCGTGATGTCCTTGACCAGCCGGGTCCCACCTGTCGTCCCGTTGCTGATCCACAGCTCCATGCCGGTGGCGTCCGTGCGGGCCTGGAAGAAGAGCGTGTTGCCCACCGCGACCAGGTTCTGGGGCTGATAGACGCCGGGCGGCCCCGGAAACACCTTCACCTGGACGGTTCCTGCCTCCGTGCCGTCGCTGCGCCACAGGACCGAACCGGTGTCGAAGCCCGAGGTGACGAAGAAGAGCGTGCCCTGGACGTTCGTGAGCTCCCCCATGAAGCCCGAGGAGCCCGGGGGCGTGATGGCCGCCACCCGGGCCGCCACTCCAGGGGGACACGCCTGGGCGGTCACCTCGCGGGCGCCGTCCTCCACCGCCTCCGGCAGTCCCCCACAGCCCACCCCTGCCAGACTGAACCACAGCAGGGCACCCCAATTCCTCGCATGCATGTCCACGCCTCCCGGTCCACGAAGTGCGGAGGGTAGGGAGCGAGGTTTTGCATTCCAATGGGCACCCCAAGGAGGTGGGAGTGTTCCTGCTTGTTTTCTGGGGTGTCAGTTCGAGCACCAGAACCGGACCGTGCGGTCCGCGCCCAGGGTCGCGAGCTGGCCCGTTCGTGCGAAGGCGGCGCCGACGATGGCCCGGGGCCACTGCTCCCCCCCGAGATACGTCCCGTGCCCCACCAATCGCTCACGAAGCCTGAAGTCCGTCGTCGTCAGGATTCGCACCTCGGGTTCAACGCCTCCGGTGGCGAGCACGGTGCTGTCCGGCGAGAACACCGCGGCGAAGCTCGCCGGGAGCGACCTGCTAAACGCTGTTCCGAGGCCACGGACCTCCGTCGAGGCGAAGCCGTCGTATGGGGCCGTGAGGGTCACCCACCGTCCGTCAGGGGAGTAGTCCAGCCGCGAGCCGCCCTGATTGAAGTCCAGTTCAAAGGCATGGCGCACCGTCCCGTCGGCGACGTCGAGCAGCTGGATGCGGTTGCGGCTGTCATAGTTGGTGATCGCGAGGAACCGGCCGTCTGGCGAGAAGCCAATCACATACGCGTCCACCTCGAAGGTCTTGACCGGTTCGTTCGTGATGACATTGCGCAGGCGGATGC
Source organism: Corallococcus exiguus (assembly GCF_009909105.1). Lineage (NCBI taxonomy): Bacteria > Pseudomonadati > Myxococcota > Myxococcia > Myxococcales > Myxococcaceae > Corallococcus > Corallococcus exiguus. The sequence goes on along the minus strand of NZ_JAAAPK010000011.1, from coordinate 339,289 downwards.
GGTCATCCTCACGGCCAGCGGAGATCTTGAAGTCCGGTGAGAGGGCTTGGCCCTGGAACGCCTGGAGCCCCTTGCCCGTGGCTGTGTCGTAGATGACGTTGTTCGCGCGGAGTCGGCTCTGGTCGGAGCTGAACTGAAGGTATCCGGGGGATGAGATGTTGGAGGTCGCCACCTGGTGCAGATCCCGGGTCCGCCAGATGCCCATCACTCCATTCCCGGTGCCCGCCAGGAGCGAGCCGTCCGGAGAGAAGACCACCTGGTCGCGCATCACCGGCCCCAGGGAGACCGTCCGCGCCGTGGCCAGGTCCAGGACCGGATGGATGCGGACCTCGTTGCCCCAGGGGCCGCACAGCTGGCCCACGCCGTTGCACCAGAAGGCGCTTACGCCCAGGTCGACGACAAGCTGGGTGCTGTCCTGGCTGAAGGAGAGGCGGCTGACATAGGACGCGTTCGGCTCGGTGAAGGTGCGGACCTTCGACCAGTCCGCCACCCGGTAGACCGTCACTTCCGGGCCCAGCGCGTCGGCGTAGAGGAGCCCATCCGGGGAGAAGGCGCTCGCATCGCGGGTGGTCGACAGTTCCAGGTCCTTGACCAGGGCCCCGGTATCGAGCCGCGCCACCTTGCCACCGGAGGCCAGGAGCGAGCCGTCCTTCGACCAGCCAAGCTGCCCGCCGGAGAGCTCGGGAAAGGCCTTGTGTCCCGAGGCATCCGCGGCGCTGACGACGAAGACGAAATGGTGCGTGGCGACGGCCAGCGACGCACCATCGGGTGAGAAGGCCAGGGATTGGACGATCTGCTCGTAGCTCCGCTGCAAGGAGCCCCGGAGGCTCCCATCCTCGACGCTCCAGATGCGGACGCTGGCGGTTTCGCTCCCCGCCGTGTCGAAGCCTCCCGTGGCGAGGAACGCGCCATCCGGTGAAAGCGCCAGGGCCGTCGTCCGGTGGGAATGAGGAAGGTCGAAGGTCCGGACCGGCGTCAGGTCCGGATAGCGCCAGATGCGCGTCTGGGTCTGATTAGCCGCCACCAACAGGCTTCCGTCCTCCGAGAACACCACGCGGACCTGCTGGCCCGGCAGCTCCCAGAGCGTCTGGAGCCGGCTCCCATCCGCGGTCTGGTAGAGCACCAGTTGCCCCGACAGCGTGGCCACCGCCAGCACCGAGCCATCCGGCGAAAGCGCGGACGCCGCGAGGGCTCCGGCCCCGATGGCGCCACAGGGCTGGAAGGGGGCCGCGCTCGATACCGGAGGGACCTGCTCCGCGGGCTTCTCGTCATCAGGAGAAGGGGCAGGCAGCGGCGCTTCTTCCTTGCAGGCGCCAAGGAGAGCAAGCGCGAGGACCACGGCGAAACGAACGGGACGCATCAATGGGCTCATGGATGAAGGGACAGGTGGCGAGGCATGGCCAGGGCGGCCATCCAGGCCGGCGCCGCTCACACGAGACGTGGCGCGCCGGCCTGACACGGTCCCTCAAGTCCTACCACGTCCGGAATCAAGGAGACCGGTAGACGCCCCACAGGCAGGCGCTGGGGCTGGGCGCGCAATAGGGCCGGGTCTCGGTGGGGCAGTGGCCCATGCAGCAGTACTGCGCGGAAGGACGCCCGTCTGACCTGCGAACGCAGGATGGCACGGAAGCGCTGGCATCCTGGTCACGCGTTGCCTGACTCACGGACGGCGGCGAGGCAGTCCGATGAGGTAGGTGATGGTCATTCCGTTCGCCTTGTGAACGCCGTGGTGCCACTTGTACCCGTCGTTATCGAGCCCCTCCGTCAGCTCCTCGAGGTCTTCCGGCGTGTAGGTCCGCAGCGACGACACCACGCCATCCCAGAGGATGAGCAGGGGGATGATGGGCACCAGGTAGGTGAGGACCAGCCGCCACCAGCGCCTGGGACGGATGAGCAGGGTGAAGCCCCATACCAGGGGGATGATGAGCAGGATTTGGAAGAGGACGTACAGCAGCGAGCGCTGCGTGAGTTCGAAGGCCGCGATGGGAACGCCGCGCGTGGCGGCGTCCGCGAGGAGGGCTTTCGCCTGCTTCGGGCGGAAGTGGTGCAATCCCTCGAACAGGGTGCGCAACCCGGTGAGCTCCTCCGGGATGTGCATGACGTCGACCGGGGTGTCGCGGTACTGCGCGCCCTCGGGCAGCTCCGGCACCGGGGTGGGGTGGAGGTCGGTGAGTACCACCTCCGCCTCACCGTGCACACGGCGCAGCGCTGGGAGCAGGGTGCGCCAGGGTCCTCCCGTTCCCGAGCACAGGTCGATGATGCGGTTCGTGCCGGACATGCGCAGCAGATCCGCCAGCTGCGGGGCCACGGAGTCGTAGGGGCGCGTCTTGTCGAGCACGACGTGCAGGTAGTCGACCTCGCCACGGCGCAGCGGCGCGGGCAGCCACGACTGGTCGAGGAACTCGAAGAGGTGGAGTCGGGGGAGCAGTCTCATCGCCCGGAGGATAGGGCCTCCCCGGGCCCGTCTTCCATCTCTCCGATGGCCCTACTTGCTCACCGCGATGGACTTGCGGAACAGCGCCAGGCTGTAGACGAAGAAGCCCACGCCCACCGCGCTCACCATCAGGAACTGGCGCCAGACGGCCCACAGCCCTCCGCCGCGGTAGATGATGACCTGCGAGAAGCTGACGAAGTGCCGGGCAGGCAGGAGGTACGTGACGTATTGCAGCCACTTCGGCTGGCTCTCCACGGGCGTGCTCCCGCCGGAAAGCAGCATCAACACCAGGACCACCAGGATGATGAGCAGCGCGAACTGCGCCATCGAGCGGGAGATGGTCCCCAGGAAGATGCCGAGCGCCGTGGCGAAGAACAGGTAGAGCACGACGCCGACGAACCACAGCACCACCGAGCCGGCGAACGGCACCTTCAGCACCAGGTGCACGACCAGGAACAGCGAAGCCCCGGTCGCGACGAGAATCACCAGGCCGTTGGCCCAGACCTTCGCCATGGCGATCTCGAACGAGGTCAGCGGCATCACCAGCAGGTGCTCCAGCGTTCCGTGCTCGCGTTCGCGGATGACCGCCGCGCCCGTGAGGACGACCGTCAGCAGGGTGATTTGATTGATGATGGCCACTACGCTCTTGAACCAGGACGACACCCCGTTGGGGTTGAAGAGCTTGCGGACGATGAGGTTGACGGGCTTCGGTCCCGTCTGCTCCGTGCGCTTGAGGAAGGACGAGATGCGGTCGTTGAGGATGTTCTTGATGTAGCCGGAGCCGATGCCCGCCTGCTGCATGGCGGTCGCGTCGATGTTCAGCTGGACGTCCGGATTGCGCCCCGCGCGCAGGTCGTGCTCGAAGCGCGGCGGAATCACCACGACGAACATGAACCGGCCCCGGTCCATGTCCGGCTGGATGGCATCCTCGGTGATGACCTCCGGCGACTTGAAGCGGGGCGGATAGAACGCGTTGAGCAGTTCCTTGGACAACGCGGACCCGTCCTCGTCGACGAACGCAATCGAGGCGTTGTTCACCTCGCTGGAGGTCCCCGTGGCCTGGACGTAGATGGCCAGGGTGAACGCATAGACGACGAACACGACCAGCACCGCGTCGCTGAGCAGGCTGCGGATTTCCTTGAGCCCGAGCCACAGGATGTTCAGCAGCGAGTTCACTGCTACTTCTCCTGCTTTCTCAGGCCGAGGACGCTGATGGCCAGAAGGAGGGGGACGCACACGGCCAGGAAGGCGACGTCCCTCATGATGAGGCCCGCGCCCAGTCCCTTGGTGAAGGCGCCCAGGCTGGCGTGCATGTAATAGGTGGCCGGCCAGATGGAGCCGACGACCTTGGCCCCACCCTGGAGCGTGGAGACCGGCTGCAACAGGCCGGAGAACTGGATGGTCGGCACGATGGTCAGGATGGCCGTGACGAAGACGGCCGCGACCTGGCTGCCGGTGAAGGTGGACGTCACCATCCCAATGCCTGTCGTCGCCATGACGTAGAACAGCGCGCAGACCACCAACATCAGGAAGCTGCCCTTCATGGGGACGCCGAAGACGACCAGCGCCAGCGCGGTCAGGATGAAGAAGTTGGCCATGCCGATGACCACGTAGGGCAGCTGCTTTCCAAGCAGGTACTCCAGCCGCCCCGTGGGAGTGACATAGAAGTTGATGATGGACCCCAACTCCTTCTCACGCACGATGCTGACCGTCATGAGGATGGCCGGGATGAGCAGCAACAGCAGCGCCGGGACGCTCGGCACGATGGAGTAGATGCTCTTGAAGGTGGGGTTGTAGAGATAGCGCTCTTCGATGTTGGCCGTGGACTTCTGCGCGCTGGCGGAGTGGAAGCCGCTCGCGGGATCCCGGAGCATCCGGTTGTGGACCCCCTGGACGTACTGCTCCACGGTGTCTCCACGGAAGGTCATGGCGCCGTCCACCTGCGCCAGCACCTCGGGGCCGGAGCCCCGGCGGAGGTTCAGACCAAAGCGGGGCGGAATCTCCAGCACCACCGAGACGTCGTCTGACTGGAGCCGGCGGAGCGCCGCGTCCGCGGACGGGGCTGGCGGGGTCGGGGCGAAGTAGGGCTTCGCAGCGCTGAACTGTTCCAGATACGCGCGACTCTCCGGCGACTGGTCCATGTCCAGCGCGGCATAGCGGATGTTCTCGACGTCGGTCGTGATGCCGAAGCCGAAGACGAGCATCAACACCGCGGAACCGATGAAGGCGAACGCCAGCCGGACCTTGTCGCGCAGAATCTGACTGGTCTCGTTGGAGGCATACGCGAGCATCCGGCCCAGACGCAGCCGGAGTCCGGCCCGGTCCGCCCGTGGCGCGGCCGTGGGCGGGGGTGGGGGGGCTTCGGGCGCGGGGGCGGGAGTCTCGTCCTTTCCCTCGGCGCGAGCCTTCTCCGCGATGGCGTCTTCCATGTAGCCGATGAAGGCGGTCTCCAGGCTGTCCGCGTTCCGGGCCTCGATGAGCTTCTGGGGGCTGTCCGCCGCCAGCACCTTGCCCGCGTTCATGAGGGAGATGCGGTCGCAGCGCATCCCCTCGTTCATGAAGTGCGTGGTCACGAAGATGGTGACGCCCTGCTTGCGAGACAGGTCGATCAACAGCTCCCAGAAGCTGTCCCGCGCGACCGGGTCCACTCCCGACGTGGGCTCGTCCAGGATGAGGATCTGCGGCCCGTGCAGCACGGCGACGGCCAGCGAGAGCCGCTGACGCAGGCCCATGGGCAGGTCTCCGGCCAACGCCTCCAGGTGCGCGCCCAGCCCGAACCGCTCGACCAACTCCTCGATGCGCGCCTTCGCCTTGTCTGGAGGCAGGTGGTAGAGCCGGGCATGCAGGACCAGGTTCTGCTGAACGCTCAGCTCGCCGTAGAGCGAGAACGACTGCGTCATGTAGCCCAGGTTCTTGCGCACCTCCATGCTGCCTGCGTCCACGGAGCTGCCGAAGAGCTTCGCCGTGCCCTCCGTGGGAGGCAGCAGGCCGGTCAGCATCTTCATGGTCGTGGACTTGCCGCAGCCATTGGAGCCCAGGAAGCCGAAGATTTCACCGCGCTCGATGGACAGGGTGACGTGGTCGACGGCGGTGAAGGTCCCGAAGCGGCGGGTCAGCCCGTGGGCCTCGATGGCCAGCTCCGCGTTGCCCGGCGCACGTGGCGGGATGGTGATCTCCTTGTGGCCCCGGCGCTTCTCCTCGGGCAGCAGCGCGATGAAGCACTTCTCCAGGTCCTGGGTGCCTGTGCGCTCCATCAGCTCCGCGGGAGTCCCCGTCGCCAGCACGCGGCCCGCGTCCATGGCCACGATCCAATCCCACTGCTGCGCCTCGTCCATGTACGCCGTGGAGATGATGACGCTCATGCCGGGGCGCCCGGCGCGAATCTCGTCGATGAGGGTCCAGAACTGCCGACGGGAGAGCGGATCCACGCCGGTGGTGGGCTCATCGAGGATGAGCAGGTCCGGGTCGTGCACCAGCGCGCCGCACAGCCCCACCTTCTGCTTCATGCCGCCGGAGAGCTTGCCGGCGGGGCGCTCCGCGAACTTTCCCAACCCGGTGGCCGCGAGCAGCTCCGGGACGCGCACCTTTCGCTCCTCGGGGGACAGCCCGAAGAGCCGGGCCATGAAGTCCACGTTGTCGTAGACGCTGAGCTCCAGGTAGAGGTTCTTGCCCAGGCCCTGGGGCATGTACGCGATGCGCGGGCCCACGTCGCGCCGGTGCCGGGCGTCCGCGATGTCCCCGTCCAGAACCATCACGCGCCCCTGCTGCATCTTCTTGGCGCCCGCCACCAGGGCCATCAGCGTGGACTTGCCCACGCCGTCAGGCCCCACGATGCCCACCCGGATGCCGCTGGGGACGTCGAGCGAGATGCCGTCGAGCGCGACGGCCTTGCCGTAGCGGTGGGTCACGTCCTGGATGGAGACCACGAGCCGGCTGCTGGAGCCGGCTGGCGACCCTGGAGACGCGGATGAGACCATGGCCAGGCCCTCCCTTGTCGCCGGGTTAGTGGGGTTCGGATTCCGCGGTGACGACGTTCTGCAGCCGGGAAGGCCACGCGGCCTCAGGGTCCACCTTCACGTAGCCGACGCCGCGAATGCCGGTCTTGATGCGCTCGACGTAGCGGCTGGCCAGCTCCCGGGGGACCTGGAGCTTCAAGCGGAACACCAGCTTCTCCCGCTCGCTCTTCGTCTCCACCTGCTTGGGCGTGAACTGCGCTTCGGGTGACACGAAGGACACGTAGCCAGGGATTGAACGGTCCGGCTCGAAGTCGACGGTGAGGCGCGCCTCGGAGCCAATCTTCACGCGGGCGGCCTCGCTCGCGGGCAGGAAGATCTCCATGAAGACGTCCTCCAGGTTCACGAGCGTCAGAGCCGGTCCGCCGGGCGACAGCACCTCGCCGGGTTCGGCGAGGCGGTAGAGGACGCGGCCCGTCACCGGGGACTTGAGCGTCGCGTCGGCGATGCGCGTCTGAATCGTCGCCGCGTTGGCTCGCGCGACTTCAATCTCCTCCCGCGAGGTCTTCAGCGTGGCCTCGGCTTCCGCCAGGCTGGCCCGGGTGGTCTCCAACTGGCTCGCCCGGACGTCCACGTCCCGCTGCGAGCCGGCGCCTTGCGCCACCAGCCTCCGGGAGCGCTCGGCCTCGATGGTGGCGAGCTGAATCTCACTCTTCTGCTTGACGATGCCCGCCTCGGCCACCGCCAGCTTCTCCTGCGTGGCCGCGACGTTCGCGTTGGCCTCCGCCAGGCTGGACTCCAGCGTGGTGGTGTCCAGGCGCACCAGCACCTGACCCGGCTTGACGAGGTCACCTTCGTTGACGAGGACCTCCCGCACCCGCAGGGGCTCCTTCGCGGAGACATCCGCCAGCTTCGACTCGATGCGACCGTTGCCCGAGACGATGCCCTCCGGCAGCGCGGATTTCTTCCCCTTCCAATACTTGAAGCCGATGAACGCGATGATCGCGAGGGCGACCAGCCCAATGACCCACTTGTATTTCCCTTTCGGCTTCCAGGGCATGGCGGACTCTCTATGGCTTGACGGGTTGCGAGACCGTCTTGGTTTCTTGCGTCCGCGGCTTGGACAGCATGTCGCCCCAGTGGGTCCGCTGCTCCATCTCCGCCTGCATCGGCTCTGGCACGATGGGCTGGTCGCGGCGGACCTCCCAGCCTCCGCCCAGCGCCTTGTAGAGGGCGACCAGGTTCGTGGCGATGGAGGAGCTCGTCTGGGCCAGGTTGTTCTGCTGTTCCAGGAGCGACCGTTGCGCGTCCAGCACGCGCTGATAATCCACGGCGCCTTCGCGGTACTGCACCAACGCGAGCTCCACCGACCGCTGCGCGGACTTCACCGCGGCCTGCTGGAAGGTCATGGCCTGCTGGGCGTGGATGAACCCCGTCAGGGCGTCCGCCACCTCCTGGGCCGCCTTGAGCACCGTGTGGCGGTAGTTGACGAGCAATTGCTGGAACCGCGCGTCCTCGACCCGCACCCCGTTCTTCAGGCGGCCGTAGTTCAGGAAGGGAAAGACGATCCGGGGGCCCACGGAATAGAAGAGGCTGCCCAGGGAGAAGAGATTGCCGGAGGCCGCGGCGCTGGTGCTCGCCTGGAGCCCGACTGACCCGAAGAGGGAGAAGCTCGGGTAGAGCTCCGCCTCGGCGATGCCGATCCGGGCGCACTGCGCGGCGGCATACAACTCAGCGCTGCGGACATCCGGGCGTCGCCGCAGGATTTCAGCCGGCATGCCGAGGGCCACTGTCGCGGGCGCCACCGGAATCTGCTTGGGGCCCGCGAGCAGCGCCTCCACCTCGCCCGTGGGCTGGCCCAGGAGCGTGCTCATGGCGTTGCGAGCCTGCTCCAGTCCGGCTTCCAGCTGGGGGATGGTGGCCCGGGTGCTCTCCAGCAGGGTTGAGGCCTGCGTCACATCCAGCTCCGAGGTGACGCCGTTGCTGAAGCGCGACTCGGCGATCCGGTAACCCTCCTCCTGGATCCGCACGTTCTCCCGCGCCTGTTCGATGAGCACCTCGTACGTGCGGACCAGGACATAGGTGCGCGCGACCTCCGCGGTGAGCGAGACGAGCGAGGACTGGTAGTCCGCCACCGACCCGAGCAGGCCCGCGGCCCCCGCCTCCACGCCCCGCCGGTACTTGCCCCAGAAGTCCACCTCCCACAGCGCGTCGAAGCCCAGCTGGTACTCCAGGAAGTGACGGTCGATGGAGCCCAGGTTCTGCAAGTTGATGGGGTTGGCCGCGGCGGAGTTCTCACTGCGCCCCACCGCGGCGCCGCTGGCGGAGAGGGCCTGGACCTGCGGATACTGCCGGCCGGTGAGGATGGCCAGCTGGGCGCGCGCCTCGACGATTCGCAGCCCCGAAATCTGCAGCGGCAGGTTCTGCCTGGCGGCGAGCTCGACGAGCCGGTCCAGCGAGGGATCGCCAAACGACTTCCACCATTGGGTGTCGACCGCGGCCTGTGTCGACAGGCGCGGGTCGCCCTGGGTGCGCCACTCCTTCGCGACCGCGGCCTCGGGCTTCTTGAAGTCGGGGCCGACCGCGCATCCGGAGAGCGCGGCGAGGACGCCGAGCAGCGGCACGGTGCCGACGAAGGGTGCGAGTCCCGGCTTCATCCCCTGCATGGCGCTGGCCGTCCCCCGCATTCGCGACACCTCGATGGGTGGGCAGAATCCGCACGGGGGGATGCGCGCGGAAGTACGAGCCGGGCGAATGCCCCAGGGGGCAGTCCTCGATGTCTACCGGTTCATGCCAGACACGGACCCGGGGGCGGCGTGGCTGTCATCCGCCGTACCGTGCGCACGTCTGACATTGCGCGTGCCCGGGGGCCGCACAACCCTATGTCCATGGCACAGGACACCCCAAAAGAGCCCCTGAAGCGCAAGGCCTATACCAAGGAGCTCCGCAAGCTCCAATCCCAGCTATGCCAGCTTCAGGAATGGGTCCAGCAAACGCAGATGCGGGTCATCGTGGTGTTCGAAGGCAGGGATGCGGCGGGGAAGGGCGGAACGATTCGCGCCATCACCGAACGGGTGAGTCCCCGGGTGTTTCGCGTGGTGGCGCTCCCGGCGCCTTCGAGCCGGGAGAAGACCCAGATGTACCTGCAGCGGTACGTGCCGCATTTCCCGGCCGGGGGCGAGATCGTGATCTTCGACCGCAGCTGGTACAACCGGGCCGGCGTCGAGCCCGTGATGGGCTTCTGCACGCCTGAAGAGCACGAGCGCTTCCTGATGGGCTGCCCTGTCTTCGAGCAGTACATGGTCGACAGCGGAATCCTCCTGCTGAAGATCTGGCTGGAGGTCGGCAAGGAGGAACAGGCGCGGCGGTTCGCGGCGCGGATCGACGACCCCCTGCGGCAGTGGAAGCTCAGCCCCATGGACATCAAGTCCTGGAAGCGCTGGTACGACTACTCCAAGGCGAGGGACCAGATGCTGGCCGCGACGGACACGCCCTTCGCGCCCTGGCACATCCTGCGGTCCGACAACAAGAAGAAGGCGCGGCTCAACTGCATCCGCTTTCTGCTGGAGAAGATTCCGTACGAGAAGGTGAAGCGCGCCAAGGTGAAGCTGCCCCCGCGCTCCAAGCAGGGCGAGTACGACGACGGCGCTTCGCTCAAGGGGCGGAACTTCATCCCCGAGCGGTACTGAGCGCCGTGACGAGCTGTGCCCTCGTCACGGCGCGGCGGTGCCCTGCTCGCTACTGACCCAGCACGACGCGGAAGATCCGCTCGTTGCTGTTGTCGGGGATGCTGTCCTTGTCACCCTGGTTGGTGGTGGTCATCCAGAGGTTGCCGTCCGGAGTCGGCTCCACGGTGCGCAGCCGGCCGTAGGTGCCGACGAAGAACTGCTGCACGTTGGTCAGGTTGGTGCCGCTGATGACCTCGCGGTAGAGGCGCGTGCCGCGGGCGCAGGCCACGTAGAGGACGTCGCGCACCACCGCGATGCCGGAGCACGAACCGTCCGCCGTGGGGTAGGTCTGCTTCGGCGCGATGTACCCGGCCGTCGCGCAGCCCGAACCGCCCTGGGACACCGTGCCCTCGCAGTTGGGCCAGCCGTAGTTGCCGCCCTTCTGGATGAGGTTGGTCTCGTCCATCACGGAGTTGCCGAACTCCTGCTCCCACAGCCGGCCCTGCGAGTCGAACGCCAGTCCCTGCGGGTTGCGGTGGCCGTAGCTCCACACATAGTTGCCGAAGGGGTTGTCGGACGGGACGGTGCCGTCCGCGTTGAGGCGCAGCACCTTGCCGGCCAGGTTGTTGAGGTCCTGCGCGTAGGCGCCGTTCTGGGCATCCCCCGTGGACGCGTAGAGCTTCCCGTCCGGGCCAAAGCGCAGCCGCCCTCCGTTGTGGAACTTGTTGCGGCCAATGCCCTGGAGCAGCACCTGGAGCGACGCGGTGTTGAGGGCGCCGTTCTCATACCGCAGCCGCACGATGCGGTTGTCGGTGGGGGAGGTGTGCATCACGTACAGCCAGCGGTCGGTGGAGAAGTTGGGGGAAAGCGCCAGCCCCATCAGGCCGCCCTCGCCGTCGGTGCTCTGCACGTTGGGGACGGTGCCCACGGACGTCTTCTGTCCCGTCGCCGGGTCCAGGCGAACGATGTTCTGCGCGTCGCGGCGGCCGTAGAGCACCGTGCCGTCCGGCAGGTTCACCAGGCCCCACGGGATGTCCGTGTCGGTGGCGACCTGGATGACGGAGCAGACGGCGTTCGCGCAGGCCTGGCCGGTGGTGACCGTCACGGACGCGCTCTGGGCGGACGCATTGGCCTGGGCGTCGCGGGCGAGCACGGCGTAGGTGTAGGCCGTGTTCGCGGACAGGCCGCTGTCGACGAAGGTCGTCCCCGGCGGAGAGCCGGCCACCGAGCCAATCTGCACGCCTCCCCGGAACACGTCATACGCGCGCACGCCCACGTTGTCGGTGGACGCGGTCCAGTTCACCGTCACGCTGGTGCCGGACGCGGCGGCGGTGACGCCGGTCGGGATGCTGGGAGCCTGGGTGTCCGCCTGGCATTGCGGCGGGGTGATGGAGAGCGTGGCGCTGCCCTGGGAGACATTGCCCACCGCGTCCCGCGCATTCACATACAGGCCCCAGGTCACGCCGGGGACCACGGTCAGCCCGGTGGACACCGTGGCGCCGGAGACGGACTTCATCAGCTGGCCGTCATGGTAGACGTCGTAGAAGGCGACACCCTGGTTGTCCGTGGACGGCGACCAGGACAGCGTGGCCGAGTTGCACGTCACGTTGGACAGCGCGAGCCCGGTGGGCACGGTGGGCGCCTGGGTGTCGGCCGGCAGCGACCACTGCTGGTTCGTCTGCGCGTTGCAGGTCCAGACGATGACCTTCGAGCTGTTGGCGGTGGCCTGACCGGACACGTCCAGGCACAGCGAGGTCGCCGTGTGGATCACCGCGCCGGCGGTGTTGCGGACCCACCGCTGGTTCGCCGTTCCATTGCAGGCGGCGATGACGGCCCGGGCCCCGGAGCTGGAGGTCTCCGGCTGGACGCACCACGAGCCACCGAACGCGCGCAGCTCGCCTTCCGGCGTGAAGAGGAACCGCTGGTTGTCCTGGCTGTGGCAGTCATAGATGTGGAGCTCCTGCCCAGCGGTCTGGCTGTTCTGCGCCACGTCGAGGCAGCGGCCGGACTGCGTGCTGACGAGCCGCGAGCCGGCGACCACCGCGGCGGTCTGTGTCTGGAGTTCGGGGTCGTTCTCCGGCTTTTCTCCACAAGCAGTGACGGTGACCAGGACTCCGGCCAGTAGGTGACGAACATTCATTGAGGCGCTCCTTGGCATTCCGCCTCTTTCACGGAATCCATGAAAGGCCTCAAGTGAACTCTCTGGCACTCGTCGGCTGATGTTGAGCGGCTATCAACACGCCCCCAGGTTCAATTGCCTGCCGTCGAAGCCGCTCTCACCGCCTCCGCTCTCTCGAGCCGCTCCGCGCGGAACCTGCGCAGGCGGCGGTTGCTGATGGTCAACCCGTTGATTCCTCCGGAGGCCGCCCGCGTGAACGTGACCGTGCCGAGCGAGCCGACGAAGTGGTCATCGCCGATCGCATCCAGCACCACCTCGTCCCGGCGGGGCCAGCGGAGGGCCAGCTTCCCGTCCACGACGCGCACCGTGTAGGTCATGTCGACCTCCTCACTGCGGTACTGCCCCGCGAACGTCGCCAACGCCGTGGCTGTGGGCTTCGGCGCGGTCACGCGGATGAAGGGTCTTGTCGTCGGCCAGAAGTCCCGGATGCTCAGCTCGCGCGGGCCCGAGAAACGCCAGACATGCGTCGACTCGCCTGGACGGAACGCGCCATCGCCCATGGGCACGAAGGCCTTGGGCACGCCCACCTGGCGCAGCGCTCCGTCCTTGAACTCCAGGCGCACCACTTCATCCGTCAGGGGGCTCCAGTAGTCGCCGGCCAGTGCCGACAGCTCCGTCTCCGCCACCTTCACCGCGGGCGGCACTTCGTCCTTCATGTGCGCGCCCAGGTACACGTCGGCGACCTTCCGTGCGAGCTCCCCCGCGTCGATGTTTCCGCTGTTGCAGAGCGTGACGATGGCGACCCGCTGCGCTGGAAAGAGGAGGGACTCCGTGCGGTAGCCGCCGTCCATGCCGTCGTGACTCACCATGTCCAGGCCGCGATACCCCGCCAACCGGAGTCCGCCGCCGTAGCCCGTCTCGGTGCCGTCGTTCAACCTGCCGGAGGTCCGCACCAACGCGACCAGCGCCTGCCCACCGACGCGTGCGTCGAGCAGGTTCTGCTGCCACTTCAGCAGGTCGCCAATCGTGGAGTACAGGTTGCCCGCGCCGTAATGGTCGGCATGGGAGTCGCTGAGGCGCCAGCCACCGCCATCGCGGGAGGTGTAGCCCCAGGCTCGCCGGGAAAAGAGCTCGGTGTGGTCCTCGCGGAAGCGGGTGTCGGTCATGCCGAGAGGCTTGAAGATGCGCTCGTCGGCGAACGCTCGCAGCGGCTGACCGGAGACGCGCCGCACCACGAGCGCGAGCAACGTGTAGGCGGCATTGCCATACAGGACCTCCGTGCCCGGTTCGAAGTTCACGCCGCGTTGCCGGCTCAGCGCCCAGAGGACGTCTGCTTCGGTGGACACGTCATCACCGCGCCAGCCCGCCAGGCTCAGCAACTGTCCCTGCTCACGCAGTCCGTTGGTGTGATGCATCAGGTGCGCGAGCGTGATGGTCTTTCCATACGCGGGCAGCTCCGGCACGTACTTGCGGATGTCGTCGTCCATCGAGAGCTTGCCCTCCTGCGCCAGCATCCCAATCGAGAAGGCAGTGAACTGCTTGGAGATGGAGGCGATGGAGAAGACCGAACGCGGCGTGACCGGCGCGTCGTGCTCCAGGTCCGCCATGCCGTAGCCTCGCGCGTAGTCCAGCACGCCGTCGCGTGAGATGCCCACGGCGCAGCCGGGCTGGGTCTTGCTGCTCCACTGCGAGAAGAGGGCATCCACCTGCTTGTGGCGGCCCCTGGGCAGCGTGTCCGCGGCCAGGGCGGGGGCCCACGTGAGCGCGACGAACAGGAACGACGACACGAGCAGCTTGCGCGGCATGGAGCGATTCCAGGGCAAGAGGTGAACGAGGGCACCCTGCCTGTGCTGACGCCACGCTGGGGGAGTGTTCAGCCGGTGGTGCCCGGCACGCGGTGAACGGGCACCCCCGTGCGGCGAACGGGTCACCCGTCAGTGCATGCTTTGTCAGCCGCGCCTCCCACGCGGCTTCGAGTCATGCAATCATGGCATTGCATTGTCAGTCACTGCCGCATCCACCCACGTCCGCCGAACCCTGACATGACCGCTCATCCTCTTCTGGCTTCGTTGTTGTTATCCCTCCTGCTGTGGGGTGTACCGGCGGCGGCGCAGGATCCGTCTCCCGGGGCCGGTTTCGCGGTGGGCGCGCGGGCGGCGTATGGCATTCCCCTGGGGAAGGCCTTCAATGACGTCGAGCTGTCAAACCAGGTGGGCAACTCCGTGGCCTTCCAGGTGGACGTCGCCTACTTCCTGAGCCAGCGGCTCTCCCTGGGTGCTTATTTCCAGTACGGCTTCGCGGAAGGGCTCGCGGGCGTCGTGGACAACGCGACCTCGGCCCGGGTCCTGCGGTTCGGCTTCGACGTGGATTACCACTTCGCGCCGGAGAAGTTCGTGGCCCCCTGGGTGGGCGTGGGGCTGGGGTATGAGCTTGTCGCCGTGCACGACGCCTTCATGGAGACGGAGGATTCGCGTCCCTCGTCGGAGTACAAGGGGCTAGAACTGGGGCACGCCCACTTCGGCGTGGACTTCCAACTCACGAACTTCCTCGCGGTGGGCCCCTACGTCACGGCGACGTTGGGGCAGTACTCGAAGTTCGCCGCGCGGGCTGGGGACATCCTGGATGTGGAGGGGGACATCCCCAGCGACGACAGGTCCTTTCACTTCTGGGTTCAGCCTGGCGTCCGGGTGCAGTTCCGGCTGTAGGGCTGGGCTGCACCGTCAGCTTACGGGTGGCAGGTCCGGTATTGCGCCACGGTGGAGGAGGTGCTTACCGAGCAATACAGTGACTTGCTGGACGTGTTTCCCCATTTGTCCTTGGCGGTGGCGACGAACGGCAAGTCCGACTGGATGGAGCCGGTGCCCGGGATGTTCCACCACGCGGACCAGGGCGCCTGGGTGAGCGTGACGGAGAAGGCGGGTACCAGGACCTGCGCGAGGGTGATGGACTGGATGCCGCGAGGGTCGCTCGCGGGCTCCGCGGAGATGAGGTAGGAGCGGCCCGAGCCGTAGAGCGTGAGGTTGATGGTGGGCCCCGTGTTGTCCGCCGTCACCGTACGGGTCTCCGGCGAGCTGGAGACGCCGTTGATGTCCGTGCATTGGAACAGCAGCGAGTAGTCACCGTCCGCGCGGCCCGTGGTGTCGACCACGAACTCATAGGGCGCGGTGGTGTCCGTCTGGATGACGACGCCCCCCTCGCGCAGCTCCACGTGGTGCACGCCCTCCGTGTCCGTGCACTGCACGGTGAACTTCGGCTTCTTCGGCAGGGTGTCGTCCCGGGTGATGCCCGTGATGACCGGCGGGGTGAGGTCCTTGATGAACGCTGTCTGGAAGTTCGCCGTGTTGCCGCACAGGTCGCGCACGACGGCCTGGAACGTGTGAGTCCCCGCGGCCATCGACTCCCCGAACTCCAGCACGTAGGACGGGGTCGTGGGCTGCGCCACCAGCGTCCCGTCCACATACAGCGCATACGGATACTCGACGCCACAGCCATCCGTCGCGCCGACGGTCAGCCGCACCAGCGAGCCCGGCTGCGTCTTGGCGAAGGTCACCGCCGGGGGCGTGGTGTCGAGCGGGGCCGCCCTGGACGTGGTCGCCTTGTTGCCGAAGGCATCCGTCACCTCCACGGTGAGGTTGTGCGCCAGCGGATCCAGGGGCGTGTAGCTGGCCTGGTACGTCGTGGCCTCGTTCGTGCGCGTGGCGAAGACAAAGCCGTCCACCTTGAAGTCCACCCGCGCCACCGCGGAGCTGTCCGTCACCGAGACATTCACCGTGAACGGCGACTCGGTCCCCGCACCCACCGTCATCGTCAAGACGGGCGGCGTGTTGTCCGCCTTCAGGGCGAAGTGCTGGACGGTGGCGTTCATGTACGTGTCGTAGACCCGGATGAACACGTCATGATTGCCATCCGTCCAGGTGGAGGTGTCGAACTCCTGCTCGTAGGGGGGCACGAAGATGCCGTACAGGAGCTGGCCGTCGACGCCGAAGTCCACGGTGAGGATTCCGGAGGCGTCGCTCGGGGTGACGGAGTAGCGGGGCTGCTTCGGTGAACCGGAGCGGAGGACGGAGAAGGTGGGCGCCTGCTTGTCCATCGCGACCGTCACAGTCCTCGTGGCCAGGTTGCCCCAGAAGTCCCAGGCCTCCAGCCGGATGGTGTGATTGCCATGGGCCAGCGCGGCGCCCGGGAGGAGCTGCTCGAACTGCCAGCCGGACAGCGTCTTGATCTGCGCGCCGCCGTCCACCACCAGCCGCGGCGCGGTGCTGTACTGGTCCGGGATCTCGGCGTCGGTGATGGTGCCAGTGCATTCGATGTCCTGGTTCACCTGCCGGCAGCTCAGCGTCGTCTGCGGCGGCACCGAGTCCGGCGCGTAGCCGACGTTGACGGCCGCGAACGCGCGCGCCACGGTCTTCATCCGGTTGCCGTTCAGCACGCCGTCCCGCGCGGTCGCCGCCGCGAGCGCCGCCTGGCGGGCCTGCAGGTAGTCCGAATCCAACGGCATCAACTGCACCGCCAGCCCCCAGATGCGCAGCGCTTCCGCGGGGCCCAGGCCGCTGAACCCCTCGGGCACCAGCCAGCAGTGCCACGGGCTCGTGGTCTGCGCGCTGCAACCATAGGCCAGCAGCAGGAACATCCGGCTCAGGGGGCCCCCGGAGTAGTGCTCGTCCGCCTGACCGATGGAGTCGAACCACTCCGGATACTGGGGCGCCAGGAGGCTGCGGGACGTGGTGCCCGTCTCCTCGCCCAGGGTGAGGTTCGAGGGCTTCACCGCCACCCCATCGATGTTCGTCGACGTGGACGACACCCGCTTCGCGTCGCGCAGCAGCTCGGTGACGAAGCCGAAGATGTCCCCCGTGCCCTCGTTCAGCCCGGCCCGCTCCGAATGCTCCGTTGGGACATTCGAGGGGTCGCCCGCCAGCTCACGGCCGAAGAAGTCATGGGCCATCTCGTGGGCCACGATGTCTGTGGTCGTGAGCGAGGTCTTGGCGTTTTCGCTGAGGGAGCGGTAGCCGAACCGGAGCGTCGGATTGCGCAGTCCGGGGAGATAGAAGGCGTTCTCTGCGTTGGCGTGCACCTGGACGTCGAAGGGTGTGCCGTCCCCCGTCGGGCCCGCGCGCCCCAGGAACGTCTCGTAGACGGACCACGCCAGGCCCACGGCGTGGTAGGCGTCCACCGCCGCGGTCTCCCCGTTGGTTCCGAGCGTGCCTCCTCCGCTGTAGCGGAGCCCGTCACCCAGGATCAGGTCCGGGGTGTAATAGAGCTGCCAGGTGCCGCCCCGCCCCTGCGGGACAAAGGCGTAATAGTCATTGTTGTACACGTCCCGCAGCCGGGTGGCCCCGCCAAAGGTTTCGGAGAACACGGACATGTTGACCGCTCCCGCGAAGTAACCCGTGCCCCGGGCCTTCTTGAACGTCCCCTGCACGCCCATGTGTTCGAGCGGATCCAGGCGCAGCACCTCTCCGCTGCGTGCATCCACCTGCGCGCTCCAGCGCCTCGACACGTCCCCGTCCGCGCCGAGCTTGAGCAGGTAGATGAGCCGGAGGCCCGTCACCACCCGCTCGAAGTCCTCGGCGTTCCGGGGACCGGCGAAGCGCGGGGCGGCCACGTCCTTCCGGAGCTGGCGCACCTCCGTGGGCAGGAGCACGAGCCGCGCGGACTCCACCTTCGCGGTGGCGTCCTTCAGGGCCGCGAGCGCGGCGTCCCGGGCCTGGGCTTCCGTGAGCCGGGCCTCCGTCTCCACCGCACCCGTGGGCTGGAACCGGGCGTTGGAGAAGAAGGTCTGGCCCAGCGCTGACTTCGCTTCCAGGCCCCAGACCGGCACGCCCCGGAAGTGGAGCGTCTGCCGCCCCCCCTTCGCATCCGGTATCAGTGCGACATCCCGGAGGTCGAAGCCGCGCTCCGCGACCAGTTGCTCGGCCCGCGTCCGGGCCTGGGCCTGCGCGGGCTCCGGAGCGTCTTCCGACGACGTGGGACCACAGCTGAGACACAACAAAACAAGGCTGCCCCGCAGCCAGGAACGCATTTGCATGGAACTCCCCCTCTGCTGGACTCGTGAAGACATCCAACACCTGTGATTGCACGAATTACTGCTTTCATGCAATCCCACCCATGGCGAGGGGGGACCTGGCTACTTCTTGGCGCCGCGACCCTTGAACACCTTCTGACCCAGGGTGAAGAGCACCACCAGCAGGGCGCCAGCGCCCAGGCCCACGGCGGCGTTGAGCAGCATGGGGGTGAGCCCGCCCAGGACGCTGCCCACGCCCGGGACGCGCCCGGCCCACGCGGTGAGGGACTCCTCCGCGTGGTGCAGTCCGGAGATGCCGTGCACGAGGATGCCGCCGCCCACCAGGAACATGGCCGCGGTGCCCGCCACGGAGAGGAACTTCATCAGCCACGGCGCCGCGCGGAGGATTCCCCTGCCCAGGCCCTGCGCGAAGCCACTGCCCTTGCGGCTGAGGTACAGGCCCGCGTCGTCCAGCTTCACGATGCCCGCCACCAGCCCGTACACGCCCACCGTCATGATGAGGGCAATGCCCACCATCACCGAGACGCGGGTGGCGAAGTCCGCCGTCGCCACGGTGCCCAGCGTGATGGCGATGATCTCCGCGGAGAGGATGAAGTCCGTGCGCACCGCGCCCTTGATCTTGTCCTTCTCCAGGGCCACCCGGTCCAGGTTCGGGTCCTCCAGCGTCTTGCGCAGCTCGGCGTTGTGCGCCTCGTCCTCTTCCTTGCCGTGCAGGAGCTTGTGCGCCAGCTTCTCCGCGCCCTCGAAGCAGAGGAAGGCGCCGCCCACCATCAGGAGCGGCGTCACCAGCCAGGGCGCCAGCGCGCTGATGGCCAGCGCGGCCGGCACCAGGATGGCCTTGTTGACCAGCGAGCCCTTCGCCACCGCCCACACCACGGGCAGCTCGCGGTCCGCGTTCACGCCCGTCACCTGCTGCGCGTTGAGCGCCAGGTCGTCTCCCAGCACACCCGCGGTCTTCTTCGCCGCCACCTTCGTCAGGATGGAGACGTCATCCAGGATGGTGGCGATGTCGTCGATGAGCGCAATCAGGCTGCTGCCTGCCATGGATGTCTTCCGGGCTGGGGGGTGGGGACGTCACCCTGCTTCAGCGCGGATTAGCACAGCTGGACGAGCCGTGCTCCAGCGATGGCGGGTCACCCTCCCGGGTTCAGCTCCAACGGCAACACCGCGGTGAAGGTGGCGCCGCCGCCCTTCGTGGGCTCCAGGTGGATGCTCCCTCCGTGGGCCTCCGCGATGTGGCGGGCCATCCACAGCCCCAGCCCGAAGCCGCCGTGGTGCTGGGGAGGGACGGCGCGCTCGAAGCGCCCGAAGACGCGCTCCTGGTCCTCCGGCCCGATGCCCGCGCCATGGTCCCGCACCGCCAGGCTCACCCGGCCCTCCGCGCGCGCCACGGTGACCTCCACGGGCTTGCCCGGCCCGAACTTGAGGGCGTTGTCCACGAGGCTGTCCAGGAGCTGCTCCAGCCTCGCGCCGTCATAGCTCCCCACCACCGGCAGGGGCGCCTCCAGGGTGAGGACGCAGTCCGCGCGCAGGGCCTTCTCCCGCGACCGCGCCACGACCGTGGCCGCGAGCTCCGCCAGGTCGACCTCCCGACGTGAGAGGTCCAGCGGTCCGGTGACGAACTCCGACACGTCGACCAGCTGCTCCACCAGGCGCGCCAGGCGCTGGAGGTGCTTCTGCGTCGTCCGCGCCTTGAGCCGTGTGGCTTCCAGGTTCGCGTCCGGAGCCTCGCTGTCCAGGCCTCGCACCAGGGACTGGATGCTGAGCGACAGGGCGCTCACGGGCGTGCGCAGCTCGTGGCTGGCGAGCCGCAGGAAGTCGTCCCGCGTCCGCACGGACTCGCGCAGCGAATCCTTCTCCACCTCGTTGCGGACCACCTCCCGGCGCACGCGGGCCATGTCCAGCTGGGTGCGCACCCGCACCAGCAGCTCGCGCGCGGAGAAGGGCTTCACCAGGTAGTCATCCGCGCCGCTTCGCAGGCCCTCCACCGTGGCTTCATCGCCCGCCCGCGCGGACAGCAGGATGATGGGGATGGCGCGCGTGCGTTCGTCGGCGCGCAGCTCCCGCACCAGGCCAAAGCCATCCAGCACCGGCATCATCACGTCGGAGAGGATGAGGTCCGGCGGCCGGACGCGCGCCTGCTCCAGCGCCTCCTGACCGTTCCTGGCGGCCTCCACGTGCGGGAAGACGTGCTTGAGCAGACCCGTGACGTAGGCGCGCAGATCGGCGTTGTCGTCCACCAGGAGGATGCGGGACCGCGCGAGCTCCGCGGAGACCTCTGGCGAGAGCGACGCGGCCGCGGGTGGCGCCTCGAAGTCCGTGGCGCTGACGTCCATGGACCAGCGGCGCGCCTCCTCCACGAAGGGGATGGCGCCCGTGGGGACCGGCCCTGGCCGGAAGGTTCGCTCGACGCGCTCCGGGGGCAGGTGCTCCGTCCCCCGCGCCAGCCGCAGGGTGAAGGTGGTGCCCTTTCCCAGCTGGCTCGTCACCGCGACGCTGCCTCCATGCAGCTTCATCAGCTCCTGCACCAGCGCGAGTCCGATGCCCGTCCCCTCGTGGCTGCGGCCCTGGGTGACGCGGACGCGGTAGAAGCGCTCGAAGACGCGCGGGAGCTCTTCCTCGGGGATGCCCACCCCCGTGTCCTCCACGCGAAGGACGGCCTGCGCGTCCTCCCACTGAAGGCGCACGCGGATCTCCCCGTGGTAGGTGTATTTCACCGCGTTGGAGATGAGGTTGAGGACAACCTTCTCCCACATCTCCGGGTCGACGTAGAGCGGCTCGGGCAGGGGCGGACAGTCCACCACCAGCCGCAGGCCCGCGCTCTCCACCGCGGACTGGAAGGCGCTCGCGAGGTTCGTGGTGAAGACAGACAGGTCCACGGGCACGTAGCGGGCCTGGGCCCTTCCCGCCTCCATCCGGGAGAAGTCGAGCAGGGTGTTGACCATCTTGTAGAGCCGCAAGGCATTGCGGCGCACCAGCTCCAGCGGCTCTCCCTCCAACGACTTCGGCGTCCTCGCCAGCGCGTCCTCGATGGGGCCGAGGATGAGCGTGAGCGGTGTCCGGAACTCGTGGCTGACATTGCTGAAGAACGCTGTCTTGGCCGCGTCCAGCCGGGCCAGCTCCTCCGCCCGCTGCTTCTCCTGCTCATAGGCGCGGGCGCTGGCGATGCTGGCGCTGAGCTGCCGCGCCAGCAGCTGCAGGAAGCCGCGGTACTCGTCGTCCAGCGCGCGCAGGGGGCTCAGGCCGGCCACGAGCACCGCCGTGGTCTCCGTCTCCACGCCCATGGACACCGGGAGGACGAGCGCTCGCGTCGTGGGCTCGGGCCAGGGCCCGCCGGGAAGGGGCCCGAAGCGCTGGAGCAGGTCCTCGAGCAGGACCTCCTGCCCCCACTGCGTGACGCTTGAGAGCGGCCAGGAGGACGACGTGTCGTCCAGCGCCAACGCGACGGGCGAGGCAGCTCCCCCACGCTCCAGGCCCGCGCAGCTGACCAGGCGTGTCTGCTCCGCCTTGACGACGTAGAGCAGCGCGAAGGGCACGTCGTACGCCGCCTGCGACAGCACCTCCTCCAGCGAGCGGAAGATGTCCTCGACCTTCTTGTCCAGGGACATCCGGATGGACAGCTCCCGGAGGATTCCCAGCCGGCGGTCACCCACCACCTGCCGGGTCGTCTCACTCGCGATGGCGAAGAGGCCGGCAATCTCTCCCGACTCGCCGATGGTCGGATTGTAGGACCAGGTGAAGTAGGACTCCTCGCGCAGGCCACCGGGACGGCGCGCGAAGTTGACGTTCCCGTCTTCGATGTAGATGGGTTCGCCCGTGTCCTGGGCGCGCTTCATCAGCGGCCCCAGCTGTGCCCACTCCTCGACGAGCGCCTCGTTTCCTCGCGCGCCCAGCGTCTGGGGATGCTTCGCCCCCAGGATGGGCCGGAACGGGTCGTTGTAGAGCATGCGCAGCTCGGGACCCCAGAAGAGGATGATGGGGTAGGGCGAGCGCAGCATCGTGCTGACGGAGGTCCGCAGGGACTGGGGCCAGTGCTCGAGCGGGCCGAGCGAATTGCTGGACCAGTCATGCGCCCGCATCAGGGCGCCCATCTCTCCGCCGTGCTGGATGAAGGCCTCCTCCCGGCCCTCGCGGTGAGGGGTGTCCTTCACCTCGGAGTCGCTGGGAGCTGGCGCGCGCGAGTAGGTCGAGGAGCTCATCGAGCGCGTTCGTTATCACGCGGCTCCGTGGCCGGGCGGAGCGTGTGGGAGGAAGGTTGACCCCTCGACGCAGGCCTTGGAGGGCAGGCGGCCGGCCATCCCGAGGGCGGCTACGTCCGGGACTTGCCCCGGCGGGCGGCGTCGACGCTCCAGATGCCGGAGCCGTGCGCGGCGATGTAGAAGAAGACGAAGCAGTAGAGCGCCGCGAGCTCGCCCTTGTTCAGCATGGGGTTGAGATTGCCCCCGTTGGGGATGACGTGCCCCATGAAGAAGGCGAACGCCATGGTGCCGCTGGAGATGAACGCCGCGGGCCCGGCGAACAGCCCGAGCGCCACGAGCAGGCCGCCCAGGAACTCGATGCCCCCCGCGCCGTAGACGATGAAGGGCGGCGCTCCGGCGGGCATCCCGCCGAACATGCCGAAGACCTTCTGCATGCCGTGCAGCATGAACATCAGCCCCGCGGCGATGCGGAGCAGTGCGTAGATGCGTTCAGCGTGGGGCCGCAGGAATCCCATGGTGTTCTCCGAGCGTGTGCCGGGGGATGGAAGGTCCCGGCACGCGCCCGTGAACCATAATGGCGGGCCCGTGTCCACGCCGCTCACGGGCCCGGGAACCTCACTTGCTGCTCTGGACCACGGTCTCGTCGACGATGGTGAGCGCGTCCACCGCGCCCGTCATCCCGATGTGCGTGAAGGCGCTGTAGGGATAGGCGCCGTCATCGAGCTGCTCCACGAACTCGATTTCATCGCCCATCACCTGCTTGCCGTCCTCCAGGGTCACCGTGAACGGGCCTTCCTGGAAGCGCACGCGCCAGATGCAGGCACCCACGCGGCCCACGCCCGTGGTCACGCCGAACCCCTCCACGCCGAAGTACAAGTCCGGGTGGCGCATGTGGTCCATGTACGCCCAGAGCTCCAAGCTGCTCCACCGCCACCAGTTGTGCGGAAGCATCATGGCCGTCGACTCGCCCTGGTAGCGCACGTTGATGGTGTAGGCGGAGCCGCCGGGGCTCCCCGTGAACGTGGGCAGCAGCCGCATCCCGGCTTCGGGGTTGCTCGGATCCGGGGCCAGCGACAGCGTGCTGATGACCTGGTCCTCGTTCCGGCCGAAGTACTGCACGCCTTCGCTGCTGGCGCCGAAATCCACGATGGACCGCTGCCGCCAGCTCTCGGCGCGGCCCATGAGCCCCACGACGCCGTCCTGGCCCAGCTTGTTCAAGCCGGTGACCACCAGGCCCTTGTCGGTGGACTCCACCTTCGCGTTGCCCGTGGCGCAGTGGGTGATGCCCTCGAAGCGCTTCACACAGTCCTGCGAGGCCTCCATGACCTCCTGCGACGTGGAGGCGGCCTTGGCCTCCTCCTGTGTGGGCTCTCCCTGGCAGCCCGCGAACACTCCCATCAACGTGGCCGTCAGAAGCCGGCCCATGAACATGCCTGCGCGCGTCATTGACATCCATTCCTCCTCGGGGTGGACAGCGGAGGCCAGATGTCTGCAATGGACAGACCACGGCGGCCAACCGAGACAGTCACTCGGATGGCAATGATTGTCGTGCGGCGGCTGTGACTGTTCAGGTCGCAGGAAAGCTGGTTTTGTGGCTTTTGCTGCTATTTCCGACGCGTCCCGTCACGATTGACGCCGAGCTGGTTTCGCGCCGCGTCGATGGTTTCGAGCAACGCGATGCTGCGCTCGAGCGGATGCAGCGGTGACTCGGTGCGGCCTTCGGCGATGTGCAGCGCGACCGCGGACGCCTGCCAGGCGAGACCCTCGCTGCCGTGGATGCCAGATGGGTCGGTCCAGCGCAGCCGCTGGTCCGACCTGGCGGCCTTCAGCGTGAAGCCGCCGGGGGTGAAGAAGCGCGAGTCGATCTGGAGGCGCGCGTGCGTCCCCGCGATGACGGCCTCCTGGGGTGTCTCCGCGAAGAGGGTGGTGTGCAGCAGCGCCTGCGCGCCCGTGGGGTAGGTGAGGACGAGGGCCGCCTGTCCATCCACGCCTGTCTGGGTGAGGGTGCCCGTGGCGTGCACGTGCGGCGGTGGGCCGAGCACGAGGTGCGCGAGCCAGATGGGATAGATGCCAATGTCCAGCAGCGCGCCACCGCCGAGCGCGGGGTTGAAGACGCGGCCTTCGGGGTCGAAGTCGAAGCAGCCCCCGAAGTCAGCCATGACGAGCCGGATGTCGCCGAGCACGCCGTCCTGCAGCAGCCGTTCGATGAGCAGGGTTTGCGGGAGGAAGCGCGACCACAGGGCCTCCATGGCGAAGACACCGGCGGCGCGAGCGGCCCGGGCGATGTCGCGGGCCTCGGAGGCGTCGAGCGCGAGTGGCTTCTCCACGAGGACGTGCTTGCCGGCGGCGATGGCGAGCAATGCCTGTCGTTTGTGTTCGCTGTGGGGAGACGCGACGTAGACGATGTCGACGTCGGGGTCGGCGACGAGCTGCTCGTAGGACTCGTGGACGCGAGGGACGCCGTACTGCGCGGCGAAGCGCCCGGCGCGCTCGGGGTCCCGCGAGGCCACCGCGTGGACGCGCTGGCCGGTGTGCCGGTGCAGGGCCCAGACGAAGCCCCCGGCGATCCGGCCCGGCGCGAGCACGCCCCAGCGCAGCACGCGCCCTCCGCGCAAGGGGATGGGTTCGACGTGGGGGAGGGTGGAGGGGAAGGCGCTCACGAACCCAACTCTAGCCGCGGGACGCCGGAGGCGGATGGAGTAGGGTGCGCGTCCGATGTCGCTCCCGCTCGTGCATATCTACTGCGATGGCGCCTGTTCGCCGAACCCCGGCCTGGGCGGCTGGGGTGCCATCCTCATCGCGACCGAACGCCAGGGCTACCGCAAGGAGCTCCAGGGCTCGGAGGCGGACTCCACCAACAACCGGATGGAGTTGACCGCGGCGCTCGTCGCGCTGAAGGCCCTGAAGATGCCGTGCCGCGTCCAGGTGTTCACGGACTCGAAGTACGTGTGCAACGCCTTCGCGGAGAAGTGGCTGGACACGTGGCAGGGCAATGGCTGGCGCACGTCGGGCAAGAAGGCCGTGTCCAACGCGGACCTGTGGCGCGAGCTGCTGGAAGCCGTCCGCGTTCATCAGGTGACGTGGCACTGGGTGCGGGGCCACTCGGATGACGTGGAGAACAACCGCGCGGATGCGCTGGCCGTGGCGGCCCGGCTGGAGCTGGCGGCGCGGCTCGGACGGTAGGGGTCTACACGCGTCGGCGCAGGGGCTCCCGCGCGGAGAGCCACTTCGCGGGAATGGATGACGACCGCCCCGCGCTCAGGGCGACGATTCCCCCCACCATGGCGCAGGTGGTGTCCCGGTCGCCGAAGCCGGCCACGGTGCACCAGAGGGCCTCCTCGAACGAGTCGAGGTGCCTTGCCGCGCACCACACGGCGAAGGGCACGGTGTCCTCGGCGAGCACCTTCTGTCCGCTCCCCAGCGTGCGCGCCGCCGAGGAGGGGCTGGTGTCCCGCGGCCACGCTCGCGCCTTCTCCAGTCCCTGGCGCGTGGCTCCGGCGGGCGTGCAGTCCAGCACCGTGTCGAAGAGCTCCATCGCGGAGCCGCGCGTCTGGGGCCACTGGCAGGCCCACGCGGCGGCGACCGCGATGGCGATGGCACCCGCCTGTCCCTCCGGATGCATGTGCGTCACCTCCGCGGACGCGCGCGCTTCCGCTACCACCCGGCTCATGTCTCCCGCGAAGTACGCCCCCAGGGGCGCCACGCGCATGGCCGCGCCGTTGCCCATGGAGCCCTGGCCCTCGAAGACCTCCGAGGACACCTCACGCCAGGGCAGCCCGAGCCCCAGCTTCCACAGGATGTCGTGCGCGGTCCCTCCATAGCCGCGGTTCTTGTCGCGGCGGTAGCGCTTCGCGAAGAGGAGTGCGAGCGCGTCCGGGTCGATGTGGCCGTGGTCCTCCAGCACCTGGACAACGGAAAGCGTCATCTCCGTGTCGTCGGTGTAGCCCCAGGGTGCTCGCGGAAGGAGCCGCTGCTCCACCCAGGGTTGCACGAGTTCGTGCGGGCCGAAGAACCGCTCGCCAAAGGCATCTCCCACGGACACGCCGTCCAGCGAAACGAGTGCACGAGCCATCCGTGCGGTGGTCTGTTCATTCCGGGCGTCGCTCATCGCAGTGCAGCAATGATAGTGCATTCGGCAGGGCCGCGCCTTCCGCCGTGTTGTCGAAGATGCACCACACCCGGCGACCGGCCTGCTCGTGGCCGGCAATCTCCACGGCCAGTGCCTCCAGGTATGCCTGGGAATATTCGGAGTAATACATCTTCGGCGAGCCGTGCAGCCGGTAGTAGACGACCTCCGCGTCGGGGGGCTGGGGCGCGCTCGCCGCGGGCGGATCCGCTCTCACGTAACGGATGCGTGCGTCGTCCAGCACCTGCCGGGCCTCGTCCGTGAACCAGGTCCGGTGCCGGGGCTCGCACACGACGTCCACCGCGGTCCGCTCCCGCAGGGACTGGAAGAACGCGCGGGCCGTTTCATGCTCGTGCTGGAGGCTGGGAGGCAGCTGCACCAACAGGCATCCCAGTTTGGCTTCCAGGTGGCCCGCCTCGCCCAGGAATCGCTCAAGAGGCTCGCGTGCGTCGCGCAAGCGCAGTTCATGGGTGATGACCTTGGGGACCTTCACCGCGAAGCGGAACGTCGCTGGAACGCTGTCACGCCAGCGGGCGTAGGTGCCGGGCCGGTGCGGCCGGTAGAAGGAGGAGTTGATCTCCACCGCTGGCAGGACGCGCGCGTAGCGCTCCAGGTGGGTTCCCGTCGTGGGGAAGTGTTCACCCACCGCGCTCGACAGGCTCCAGCCGGCACAGCCGACCCGGCAGCGCTCGTGAGAGGGGTTCGAAGGTCCGTGTCGCACCCGAAGAAGCTAGGCACGGACCGGCACGATGCTCACCCTCACCCGCGCCAGAAGCGGCGCACCTGGGCGTCCGTGCGTTCCTGTTCAGCGAAGCGGACCAGGAGCGGCTCGGACAGGGTCTCCGGCACGCGCAGCTGGGCGAGCATGGCGCGGACCTCGAACTTGCGCGTGAGGCCGAGCAGGGCCTCTCGCTCGGGCTGGGTGAGGCCGGGGTGCCAGCAGTCCGCGATGAGCACCACGCGGCGCTCGGTGCCCCGGTTCCAGGTCTCGTGCTCGAAGGAGTCGTGGAAGGTGAGCACGCGGCCCGGCTGCCAGTGCCGCGATTCCGAGCCCACGCGGATGCCGCAGCCCTCCGGCACCTTGAGCCCCAGGTGCAGACGCATCCGGAAGCCGTCCCACGAGCAGTGCGGCGTCAGCGTGGTGCCGGGCGCGTGCGAGGAGAACAGCACGTCCGCCAGCGGGAAGTCGGTGCACTCGCCGTCCAGCGACCGCACCGCAGCGGCCGTCTCCTCCATGGCGAGCTGAGGCCAGAAGAGACGGTCGGTGCGCTCGCCGCCGAAGTAGATGGGGTGCACGGACCAGTGACCCGTGCCGACGATGCCGGAGTCGTAGTGCAGCAGGTCCGCGTTCTCCAGCCGCTCCATGTCTCGCGTCACCGCGGCCAGGCATCCCTCCAGCGCCTTCGCGGCCGGGGGCGGCGGGTCGCGCCACGGGTGCTCATCCAGGCCGGGGAACGGCGGGAAGATGGTGGGGGACTGTTCAGGCCTCGCGGGAGGCGCGGGCACCTGACCCATGAGCATGCGCAGGTAGTGCTTCAGCCGCTCCAGCTCCGGCCCCGCGCCCAGGACCGCGTCGACGTAGCCGCCCTGCCGGGCCAGGTCGACGATGCGCTGGCGCACCTGCGCGGTGATTTCCTGCGGCGACGTCTGCGCGACCATGGTGCGTTGCCTCCGACTGGGGAGACGCAAGCCATAGCCCGGCGGCGAATGCAGCGTCCAGCGCGGCGGCTCCTGCGACAATGTCTCGCTGGAGTGCATGGACATCACCGGACCCACGCT
The DNA here is from genome assembly GCF_009909105.1 of Corallococcus exiguus. Lineage (NCBI taxonomy): Bacteria > Pseudomonadati > Myxococcota > Myxococcia > Myxococcales > Myxococcaceae > Corallococcus > Corallococcus exiguus. Next base: position 310,989 of record NZ_JAAAPK010000011.1, on the reverse strand, counting down.
CGTGGACTGAGTGACGGCGGACCCATTCCAACGCCCCCGCGCGAGCGGACAGACTGTGCTCCTTCAAGTCCGAAGGGGGAGCTGTCCTTGAGTCTTTCGTCTGTCCGCCGTGCGCTGTTGCCGTGGGTGTTGTTCGTGTCCGCCTGCAAGGGTGAGGGCACCGTGGGGGCTCAAGGGCCTCAAGGGCTCCAGGGGGAAACGGGGCCCGCGGGAGCGCAGGGGCCGCGCGGTGACGTCGGGCCCGCGGGGGCGCAAGGTCTTCAGGGTGAAACGGGGCCCACGGGAGCGCAGGGGCCTCGCGGTGACGTCGGTCCTGCGGGAGCGCCGGGCGGCTCCGGGACGGACAGGCTGCTGGCCGCGCGCGTGCGGATCATCCCGCTGGAAGCCACCGCGCTGGAGTCCGGCGCCGCGCTCCGGGCCGCCGTGGAGGCGGTGCCTTCCGACGGTTCGCAGACGTGGGTGCTGAAGCTCGGCGCTGGCACCTACGACCTGGGGACGACGGGCCTGGTGCTGAAGCGGGGCGTGTTCCTGGAGGGCAGCGGCGTGGGCGTGTCTCGCATCACGTCCTCCACTGCCGGGGATGGCTCGGTGGTGGGCGCTTCCGGCGCGGGGCTGCGCCTGCTCTCCGTGAGCAACACGGGCGGTGGGACGCGCTCGGTGGCGATCTTCAACAGGGATGACGGCTTCGCGGTGAGCGAAGTCCGGGCGGAGGCGCTCGCGGGCCAATCCCTTACCTTTGGCGTGTACTACCAGTCCGCCAATGGCATCACGTTGTCGCGCGTCGAATCCCAGGCGTCGTCGGACCGGGGCCGGGTGATGGGGTTCGCGTTCGACCAGGTGGGCATCACGCTGGAGGACTCCAAGGCCGTCGTCCAGGGCACCGCGAGCGCGGTGGAGTCTGTGATTGGCGTGGGCGTGGCCGGAAACGTCGGCATCCTGCGCCGCGTGTTCATCAATGCCAGCGCGACGAACGGCGCCCGGAGCTTCGGCGTGGAGGCGGCGGCCCAAAACGTGAGCGTCATGGACTCGGAGGTCTTCAGCGGAGGCGCCACTCTGTCCGCGGCCCTGCACGCGGAGACGCCCGGAGTGTCCGTGCGCTCCAGCCGCCTGAAGGGGGACGGCACGGGGGCCTTCGGCGTCTACGCGGACTTCCCGGCACCGACGCCCGGGGTCCGCATGGGCATCGACCAGTCCTCCATCGAAGGCTACGAAACGGCCGTGTACCTCAAGGCGGGGAGCACGGCGCGGCTGGGCCACGCGAAGCTCTACGGCGGGGTCTTCGTGGAGCAGGGCGCGAGCGCCTTGTGCCTGTTCACCTTCCAGACCGTGCAGCAGGACACCCTGCCCGTGGGCTCCAGCTGCCAGTGACGAATCCCCGGAGGGGCGTATGCCGGCCCGCGAGGATGAAGAGACCGCCGTCCTCGCCGCGGAGTCCTGCTCGCGGCGAGGAGGCCGGCTGGCGATGGTCAGGCTGGCGTGGCCGCCGAAGGCACGGCGCAGCCGCTGTCGTCACAGACGGCGGAGGACTCCCGGGTCGCAGGCCGATGCACGCCGGACACGGGAGCCGCCTGGGCCTCGAGCAGCAGGGTTTGCAGTTCGGCGCCCAGGAGCAGGTCGTCGTGCACCCCGAAGACCTGCCGGCGAAGCCGTCCCTGCGCGTCGATGAGGACCGTCGTCGGCGTTCCCTGCATGGCGTACGCCCTCATGGTGCGCGGGATGGGGTCGCCGCCTTCGCCCGGTGCATCCACGCCCACGGGGAACTTCACCCGGTACTCGTGAAGGAACGCCCGCAGGGACTCGAGCTTCATGGCTTCGTGGTGCTCGAAGACCGTGTGCAGCCCGACCACGACGAGCGGCGCGCCCGCGAAGAGTTCAGCGACGCGCTGTGCCTGCGGAATGCCCCGGGCGACGCAGCCCGGGCAGAGCATCTGGAAGGCGTGGAGGAGGATGACCTTGCCGCGGAGTCGCTCCAGGGTGAGCGGCTCTGGCGTATTGAGCCAGTCGGTGGTCCGCCAGGCCGGTGCGGGGCGCGGAGTCATCAGAAGTCCCCATCCTTGACGTAGGGATGGGCCCAGAGCGTCACCTGCAACAGGCAGGACTTCACCCACGCGGCATGCATCTTCTCGACGTCCTCCGCGGAGTGGCCCTGCTCGGCCAGGAAGGGGCGCAGGGTGAAGGTCACCGGGAAGATGAGCGCGAACAGGTTGCGGAAGGGCACGAGGTCCGTGGAAGGGGCTCCGTCGGTCTTGTTCTTCCGGGCCCGGTGATGGCGCAGGCCAATCTCATGCTGGTAGTCGAGCCAGGCCTGGTCGTACCCGGCGCTCGAGGTGTCGAGGATCCACTGGGCGAAGCGCTTGCGGACGGAGGTGAGGTAGTCACCCAGGGGCTTGCCGTCTGTCTTTCCGCTGAACGAGGCGAGCAGGTGCGGCTGACTCCCGACAAACCCATACCAGACGTCGAGGATGGCCTCGGTCCGCCCCTTCACGATGTCATGCGACGTGCGGAGGGCCTTCACGTCCTCTTCGCCGAACAGGACGCTGGCCTTCATCTGTTCGAAGTCGTTGAGGGATACTGGCGAGCGCGAAACGGACGCGGTGCCGTGGATATAGCCGGGGATGTTGCTCATGGTGCCTTCTCCTTCAGGGAGCAGAGCTCCGCCGTTGCCGTCGGCCGGAGTGGCCGCGGAAAGCCGTGTTCATTCGTGACTGAGACGCAGGGACGTCAGCCGCGACGCATGAACTGCTCCCAGACCTCGCGTCGCGCGGACTCCGCCGCGAGCTCGTGTTCCGAGCAGTCGAGGCGCAGTTGCTCACTCGAGAGGGGCGCGTCCACGAAGGCGCAGTGATGCGGAGACGCACCTGGGCGCACGTTCGGACGGAAGTGCGTGCAGGTCACGCACATGCCGGTGACCGGGACGAGCGCTTGCTCCTGAAGCATCCGGATCATCTTGACGATGCCGGCGAAGAACGCGCGCTGTTCCTCCGGGGAGAGGTCCGCGACCGCATCCGCCATGAACTCCGGCCACGAACGCGCGCGGGCCCCGAGTGATGCGCCCGTGGCCGTGGGAGTCAGGAGGCTGGCGCGCGGGTGCCTGGGGTCCGCGGAGCGGGTGACAAGCGCCTTCTCGACGAGGACGCGGACGGAGTCGCTGATGGTGGGAAGCGTCACGCCGAGGCGCTCGCTCAACTCCTTGCCGGTGAGCGGACCGTTCGCGACCAGCGTGGCGAGGATCTGGCCCTGCGTGGCGGACAGGCCGGCTCCATTCGCCTGCTGCCACGACTGCTGCTTCATCGCGAGCCCGATCTTGTGGAGCCCTGTCGCGATGCGCGCGGAGATGGGTTCGCTGTTCTCGTCGAAGTATCCCGGCCGCTTCCCAGTCATGCATTCGATCTAGGTTAGGACTCCTAAGTTGTCAAGGCGACCGGGCCGAGGGTTCGTGTGGCAGAGTCCCCCCGCTTTGCATCCCTTCGCGTTCACCCGCCGGTTCCGGGCCTGGCACCTCGTGCTCGGAGCCTTGTTCGTCTACACCGTGGTCTGCGTCTGGAGCGCCTTCCGGGGCGGGGTGTTCGCGTTCCACGACCTCGGGCTCCTGAACGACCTGTTCTCGAACGCGGTGCACCGGGGCCGGCCCTTCTGGGTGACGGACGGGGACTTCAACCACCTCACGGTGCACTTCACCCCGACGCTGCTGTTGCTCACGCCGCTGTTCCTGCTCAGTGATTCGCAGTTCCTGTTCATCCTGTTGGGGCTGGTGGCGCTGTACGCGGCGGTCGCGCTCCAGGTCTGGTTCTTCGAGCGCATGGTCGAGGAAAAGGAGCTGCTTCCCGCCGCCTGGAGGCCGTGGGCCTCCGTCGCCTTCACGCTGTACCTGGCGCTCAATCCGTTCGTGAAGACGGTCGCGCTCTCCGCGCACTTCGAGGTGTTCTTCCAGCTGGGCTCCACGGCGGTGCTCGTGATGCTCCTGCGGGGGACTCGGATGCGGTGGGTCGTGCCCGTGGCGCTGCTCGCGTTGGGCGTGCGGCCGGATGGAGGCCTGTTCCTCGCGTTCCAGTCGGCGGCATTGCTGCTGCTGCCGGCGGTGGCGCGTCCTCCGCGAGCGCTGCTCACGCGCAGGGCGCTCGGGGTGTCCGCGTTGGCGTTTGGCTACCTCGCGCTCTGTGTCGCGGTGGTGCTGCCGGCGCTCGGGACGCCTTCGGGCACGCGGTTCTGGTCTCACTACGGCAGCACGTGGGGGCAGGTCGCCTTCACCGCGCTGGGCGATCCCGGCCGGGTGGTGCACGACGTGACCACCAGCGGGCTGGTGGTCTTCCAGCGCAGCTTCTGGTGGCTCCAGCTGCTCTCGCCCGCGGCTACGCTGGTCAGCACGATTCCGGGCACCTTCTTCTTCATGGCGGACGCGCCGGACAAGCGCCTCCTCTGGTTCTACAACTCCGCCTTCCTGCTGCCCGGGCTGGGCGTGTGCGCGGCGGCTGGCTTCGGGCGGCTCGCGGAGGTGTGGAAGGGCGTGCTCGCGCGCGGGCGGGTCCCTGCATGGACCGCGACGGTGCCGGCGCTGCTGCTCGCCGTGCTCGCGATTCTCCAGGTCGCGCGCTTCGACCGGACCATCGGATCTCCGCCGTTGCGCCCCATGCCTGCGGTGGATGGCGACTTCCGCGAGGCGTTCGCGCGTCAGGTCCAGACGTGTGCCTCATGGCGCGCGGTGGCCACGGACTTCCGCTCCATCGTCTTCGTGCCCAACGGCTACGACCGCTTCCTCCTGCACCACTATGAGCGGGCGCAGGTCGTGCTCGTGCCTCCGCGCGTGGACACGCTCCTCCTGGGCGCGGAATCACGGGAGGCGTTGCTCGACACGCTCCAAGGGGATTCCCGGTTCGAGGAGGTTGCGGACCCGGGCCCGGTCCGTGTCTTCGTCCGGAAGGATGCTCGCGGCTGCGGTTCGTAATGCGGTTCGTGGAAAGGTGATGAAGGGGGCCATGACGCTCTGGACCGCGCTCGCCTTCCGTTCCTCCCGCCTCCGAAGCAGGGGCGGTGGACGGAGGGGGCACATCCGAGGTCCAATCACGGCCGTCATGACCCCAGACGAAGTGCAGAGAACCTTGGCGGACTCGGAGCTGGTGCCGTGCGCGGAGTTGTCACTCGCGGACGCCCGGAGAATGGTGGAGGGCTTCCTGGACGCGGACGTCCCCGCCCTCGTCCACCGTGAGGCGTGCGGCAAGGTCGGCTGCTCTCCGAAGTTCCAGGTGCTGGTGCGGCCCGAGGATGGGCCCCGGGTGGCCGCCCTGCTCCAGCAGGGATGGCTGGAGACGGTGCGCCGCGAGGGGCTGATGCCAGAGGGTGTGGCTCCCCGCCTGATGCCCTCCGCTCCGGCAGAAGCCACCGAGGAAGAGGGAGAGCCTCCCTGCCCGGCCTGCGGAACAGCCGCCGCCCTGGTGGCGGGCGCCTGCAGCGACTGCGGCCTCCAACTCGAGTAGGCGTCAGACGGGCTCAGCCGTGTGCCGGGGGCGGGATTCGAACCCGCTGACACGGCGATAGGAAACCCCAGGCAGGACCCACTGGGGGCACATGCGGCCCCACAGAGCCAATCCGCTCATGGATGCGAGCGGCGAGCGAGTTGGGGCGCGGCCCGCTGGCCCCACGTTGAGCCGAGCACGCCGCGGGGTCCTGCACCCGCTCGGTGCGCCGCGCGCGAAGCACGCGGCGCACTGATTCTCCTACCGATATCGCGCTGAAATCAGGCACACCGCCCCATCGCGGTATCGCGGACAGCGACTCAGAGCCCGTTGGGGACCACGGTCACGGTGCCGGAGCCCCTGTTTGTAAGGATGAGATCGGCGTACCCGTCCGCGTCCATGTCCGCGGTGGCGATGGCGTTGAGGCCAGGCGAGGCGCCGGTCGTGACGACGGTGCCCGAGGTGAAGCCTCCGTTGCCGTTGCCGGTCATCGGGCGGACGCCGCCCGAGGCCGTTGTAACGAGGATGTATGCGTCGAGCTTGCCATCGCCGTTGAAGTCATCGGCCACGACTCCCAGCGCCGAGTTGGTGGCCGTAGTGGCCGCGGCGGTGGACGGAAGGCCGCTCGCGAAGGTGCCGTTGCCGTTCCCTTGGAAGAAGAAGAGGTACCGGCCGGCCGCGCCGTTGGAGAGGATGTCGAGCTTGCCGTCGCCGTTGGCGTCGCCGAAGGCGATGCCCGCCGTCTGGCCGCTAACTGCGTTGCTGTAGGAGACGGGTGCGGCGAACGAGCCGTCACCCTGGTTGATGAGGACCGACAGGCGTGCGCTGGCGGGGCTGGTCACCACGAGATCGGAGAAGCCATCGCCGTTCAGGTCACGGCAGGCGATCGTCGACTGCGCGCCGCCGGTGTTGGGGATGCCGATGAACGTGGGCGCGCCGAAGCTGCCCGCGCCGGTGCCGAAGAGCACACTCACCTGGCTCAGGGTCACGCTTGTCGTCGCGATGTCAGCCACCCCGTCGTGATTGAAGTCCCCGGTGCAGAGGTGGACGGAGCCCGGGGTGCCGGTGGTGAAGCTCGTTGGCGCGCCGAAGGTCCCGGGCGCGCTCGGGCCCAGGTTCTTGTAGACGCTGATGCTTCCGTTGATGAGGAGCAGGTTGGTCTGGCCGTTGACGGTGACGGCGTCGAGCCACCCGTCGCCGTCCACGTCCACGGCCACGACCGCGTTGCTGGAGAGCGAGGCGCCCCCGTAGTTGACCTCCGACTGGACGCTGGCGTCGCCGTTCCCCAGGAAAACGGAGAGCGAGCCAGAGGGGAACAGGATCGCCCCGGATTCGGCGTTGGCCACCAGGATGTCGGGCTTGCCGTCGCCATTCACATCGGCGACCGCCGGGGCCAGCGGGTTGTGGTTCGCGGGGGAGCTGACCGGCGTGCCGGGGACCTGGCCGGTGGGGGCGTTCTGGCAGGCGCCGTTCGTGCAGACCTGGCCCGTTGAGCACACGATGCCGCAGGCGCCGCAGTTGCCGGCGTTGCTCTGGAGGTTCACCTCGCAGCCGTCGGACGAGTTCCCGTTGCAGTCCCCGAGGGTGCCGGAGCAAGCCTGGCAGTTGGTTCCCTCATAGGTGGGCGCGCACTCGCAGGTGTAGCTACCCACGCCGTCGATGCAGGTGCCACCGTTCAGGCAGGGGCCCGTGGCGCACTCGTCGATGTTGGCGCAGGTCACGCCGTCGCCCTCGTACCCCGCGTTGCAGGCGCAGGTGAAGGAGCCCACGGTGTTGGTGCAGGTGGCGTTTTCGTCGCAGTTGTCGGTACCGGCGGCGCACTCGTTGACGTCGGCGCAGGTGCCGCTCTTGCACGTGAGGCCGTCGCAACAGGGGACCGTGGCGTCGCACGGCGCGCTCACGGACAGGCAGCCCTGGCCGTTGCACGTCGGATCGTAGAGCGGCGAGGTCGGGTCGGGGCTGGTGACGTAGTCGCCGCTGTGAGCGCTGTGCGCGTTGATACACGCCTGCTCGCTAACACGGACGATCGTGTAGGGACGACTCGTCGAGCCGGTCTTGTGGCAGAGCTGGACCTTCCCGTTGACCTCGAAGTAGTCGCACTGCTCGGCGGTGAGGGTGGAGTCGGCCGAACCGACGTTCGCGTCATTGTCTCCGACGGAGATCGGGCTGCAACCGCCGATGAGGCCGAGCAGACCGACCCCCGTGAACATGATGAGGAGCGAAACTGATTTGTGTTTCATTGAGATCCCCCCTGAAAGGACGCACCACGGCCTCGCGACGGCTTGCGCGGAGCTCGCGGGCACTCAAGCTGGACTGTGGTTGAATGCGGGTCTTTCTTGTTTGCCCGCAGTGGAAATGTATAATACCCGGTGGCGACCTATCAATGAAAAATTGCTGAATCCATGGCGGGTCCGCGCGAGGCCGCGAGGGTCTCTCTTCGAAGAGCGTCTCGTATGCGACGCTGAATTGCCCCCCCAGGCGCGAAAGGGGCACCCCGAAATCCGTCAGGTTTACCTGCCCGTTGGGGGACAAACTGGCCGCGGTCATCGGGCATGCAATTGCATTCATGGCGCTCAGCCTGGATTGCCTTGAATGTTGGTTGTGTTTGATAACGTTTGCCTCATCGATACGCGACACGTGCCGTGACTCCATGAATCCGCGCTTCCTGCTCGAACAGGGGGGTGGGGCTGACCTCATGAGCCAAGGCGCATGGGCCCCACCCGGCGCGTCGCATCCGGAGCGCGATCCATTTCTCGTTCGTCGCTCAATTTAGAGTATGCGGATTTTTTTCAGTGTTGGTGGCAGCCAGCCTCACGCTGCTGGCTTGTGACGCGAAGACCTCTTCCGGCACGGCGGAGGTCGACTCCCCGGTGCGCGCGAGCCCGGGCGGCAAGGTGTTCGTCGCCGGGACCCGGTTGCTGAAGACCGAGAAGGCCTTCCCCGGGCGATACATCGTCGTCCTCGAGGACAAGGCCTCGCCGGCCGCGCTCCAGGCGCCGACGCAGCGCGTGGCGTCCGTGGCCTCCGAAGTGGCATCGCTCCACGGGGCGAAGGTCGGGCACGTGTACTCGCACGCCCTCCCGGGTTTCGTCGCGACGATGAACGAGGCCGACGCACGGCGGCTCAGCCTGGACCCGCGCGTGCGCTACGTCGAAGAGGACGGGATGATCAAGGCCGCCAGCACGCAGCCGTCTCCTCCGTGGAACCTGGATCGGATCGATCAGCACGACCTGCCGCTGGACCAGGGCTATTCCTACAGCCGGACGGGCAGCGGGGTGCATGTCTACGTGCTCGACACGGGCATCTGGACGCCCCATACCGAGTTCGAGGGGCGCGCCCGCTTCGAATACGACGTCGCCAGCTACAGCTGGAACCAGGGCAATCCGGACTGCAATGGCCACGGCACCCACGTGGCGGGAATCATCGGCGGCAAGACCTACGGCGTCGCCAAGGGGGTGAAGCTCCACGCGGTGCGCGTGCTCGGCTGTAATGACGATGACCATGATGACCTGGTCTTCACGCTCGCCGACGAGCCGGACACCACGCCGCCCTCCGCGCAGCTCACCTCTCCGGCCGGGGGCACTGTCCTGACAGGGATGGCCACGGCCACGGCCAGCGCGAGTGATGACTACGACGTGGCGCGCGTGGATTTCTACGAGGGGACGACCCTGCTGGGCACCGATGACACGCCGCCGTACAGCGTGAGCTGGAACAGCTGGAACACGCCCAATGGCAGCCGCTCGTTGACGGCGGTGGCCAGGGACGCCGCGGGGAACGCGGGCCCCTCGAGCCCCGTGGTGGTGACGGTGAACAACGACCACGCTTCAATCCTCACGACGATCACCAGCCCCTCGGATGGGGCGACCCTGGTGGGAACGGTGACGATCTCCGCCACGGTCGGCAACCCGAGCAAGGTGGCGCGGGTCGAGCTCTACGCGGGCACGCGCCTGCTCGGCACCGATTCCACGTCTCCCTACGCCTTCAGTTGGAACACCCTCGCCGAGCCCACCGGCCCGTACACCCTGACCACTCGCGCGTACGATGCGTCAGGCAACGTGGAGGTGTCCGCGCCGGTGAACGTGACCGTCGTGCGTGACAACACTCCGCCAACGGTGTCGATCACCTCGCCCTCGGCGGGGGCCACGGTCCGCTCGACCGTGCAGGTCCAGGCCACCGCCACCGATGACACGCAGATCGCCCGGGTCGAACTCTACGTGGACGGTACGTTGATGGGAACGGACTCCTCCTCGCCCTACGCGATCTCCTGGAATCCGAGCTCGATGGCCAATGGCAGCCACACGCTGACGGTCAAGGCCTATGACGCGTATGGCAACGTGGGAACCTCGCCCGCGGTGGGGGTGACGGTGGCCCGCGACGACACCGCGCCCACGGTCTCGGTGAGCTCACCGGCGGAGGGCGCCACCATCAGCTCCTATGCATTCTTCGCGGCGAACGCCGCCGATGATGATGTCATCTCCAGGGTGGATTACTTCCTCGATGGACAGTTGCTGGGGTCGGGTGGCAACAGCTCACCCTACAGCCGTACCTGGGACAGCCGGAGTGTCGCCAACGGAGCCCACACGCTGAGCGCCAAGGCCTACGACGGCGCCGGCAACGTGGGCGTATCGGCCACGCGCTCCTTCCTCGTGGACAATGACCTCATGCCTCCGACGGTGGCCCTCACCTCGCCCTCGCAGGGGACGAGCCTGGCGGGACGGGTCTCCATCCAGGTGAGTGCGAGCGACGACCGTGGCGTGCGCGGGGTCGAGCTCTACGTCGATGGCAGCTTTGCCGTGTCCAGCTATTCGCCGCCCTTCGCCATGACCTGGGACAGCCACTCGGTGCGCAATGGCAGCCATACCCTCACCGTGAAGGCCTATGACGCGGCGAACAACCTCACCACGAGCGCCCCGGTCACGGTGAGCGTGGCCCAGCCGGGTACCGCCGTGTACGACGCAACACGCAAGGTCCCCGCGTGCGCCCAGGTCTCCAGTGTCTGTGATTCCGAGTCGCTCCTGCAGGGCCGCGGTGGTGTCTCCCAGTTCCCAGAGCTCCACCCGCCCAACACGCTGGATGGCTGTGCCGATGGAGCGGGGGGCTCATACCCGTCCGGGCGGGTCGGCTGGATCGCGGTCTCCAGCGTGAATGGGGCTTCCCTGGCGGAAGGCAAGCGCGTCCGGCTCGAGGTCGGGGCCATGGTCGACAACAGCTACTCCGATGCGCTCGCCCTCTACTACGCGAGCGATGCCGCCGCCCCCGTGTGGACGTACCTGACCACGCTCCGGGCGAGCGCGAGTGGCTCGCAGGTCCTCTCGACGGAGTACGTGTTGCCCACGGGAAGCGTGCAGGCGGTTCGCGCGAGCTACCTGTCTGGCGGCAGCACCGCCTCGGCCTGCAGCACCGGCTCCTATGATGATCATGACGACCTGATGTTCGCGGTCGGCCCGCCGGAGTCGGACGTGACGCCCCCGACGGCGGTGCTCACCGCTCCGGCCACCAATGCCGAGCTGCTCGGCACGGTGGCGGTGACGGCCACGGC
>NZ_JAAAPK010000010.1:300000-479688 GCF_009909105.1 Corallococcus exiguus | reverse complement strand
CGCAGCGCCTCTCCGCCCATGAGCGGCAGCAGTTGGGCGGCTCCTCCCAGGAAGGCCCGCTGCAGGGACTGAACGAGGAGCACGTGCCCCGGACGCGCCGCCACCCGCGCCGCATGCCGCAGCAACTCGAATTCCGCCCACGCGCAGACTTCCCCCGACTCCCAGCGCGCCGCGTCCTGGAGCTGGTAGCACGTGCTCCCCAGCCGGTCCAAGTCGAGGTCCGAGGCCCTCGCGCAGCAGTCGGCCAGAAGCTCCACCAGCACCTGCCGCTTGAGGCTGAAGTAGCCCTCCAGAAGCCACCGGGCATCCGGGTTGCTCGCGTCATGCAGCGCCAGCCCCAGGTTCTCCAGCGTCAGCGACTCATCCAGCGGCACCGCGCGCGTCTTGCGTCCGGGGCGCTGAACCACCAGGCCTCGCGCCGCCAGCCGCCGCAGCGCCTCGCGGATGGTGCCCCGACACACCTCATAGCGGCGCGCCAGCTTCGCTTCGGAGCCGAATTGTCCGCTCGGGTGCAGCCGCCCCAGCGCGATATCGCGCTCGATTTGCGCCTCCACATAGGCCACGAGTCCTCGCCGTTCCATCCCCACTCCCCTTCCTCGTCCCAGCATCGCCATCCAACCACAGGGGTCTGACATGGATGCGCGAGCCCAACGATCCGCGTCGATTGCCGGGCCAGCGCGCCCCCGGGCCGCATGGGGCGAAAACCTGTCCGACAGTCGGACAGGTTTTGAGGCAACCGGGCCCGGTCGGGCGCCCCTGTGCGTGCACCCCATTGGTATCCGTGCGCGCATGACGTTGTGCCGACTGACGGGCCAGCGCGGCCTCGGGCCCCATGCGGCGGAAACGTGTCCGACAGTCGGACAGGTTTTGAGGCAACCGGGCCCGGTCGGGCGCCTCTGCCCCTGGCCTGGTGTCCCCCCCCACGACATCGCGGCCCGCGGCTGCGCGCCGAAACGCCGCTCGTTCTGGCTCACCACTTCGGGTTGCGGCATGGGGCGACGCTCTTCTTGGGCCCTGCTGCGTGCTCCGGTGTCGGGAAGGCGGCAGGGCCAGGCACTTACGTCTGTCCGCATGGTGACCACTTCCCGCTACCCTCGCGGTCCATGACCTCCGCTCGCGTCCCTGGCTCCCCGTTGCGGGTGGGCCTCCTTGGCTATGGCCTGTCCGGCTCGCGCTTCCATGGACCCCTCATCACCGCGGAGCCCTCGTTCACCCTGGCTGCCGTGGCGTCCAGCCGCGCGGACGCCGTGGCCCGCGACTGGCCAGGTGTCCGCACCGGCACCGTGGAGTCGCTGCTGGCGGATCCAGACCTGGACGTGATCGTCGTGTGCACACCCAATGACTCGCATGCATCGCTCGCGGGACAGGCGCTTCGCTCGGGCAAGCATGTGGTGGTGGAGAAGCCCTTCGCTCTGGACGCGGACGAGGCGATGCGGCTGGACGCGCTCGCGAAGGAGCGCGGGCTTTGCCTCACCGTGTTCCACAACCGGCGCTGGGACGGCGACTTCCTCACCGTGCGCCAGTTGCTGGAGCAGGGACGACTGGGGACGCTCTATAGCCTGGAGAGCCACTTCGACCGCTTCCGGCCCCAGGTGAAGGATCGCTGGAAGGAGCAGGACGTGCCCGGCGGCGGGACGCTTTGGGACCTGGGCTCGCACCTCATCGACCAGGCAGTGCAGCTCTTCGGCCTGCCAGAGTCGGTGGCCGCGGACCTGGGCCGGCAACGTCCGGGCGCGAAGGGCACGGATTGGTTCCACCTGGTGCTGCGTTACGGCTCGCTGCGCGTACTGCTGCACTCCGGTTCCGTGGTGCACGCGCCGTGGCCCCGCTTCGTGTTGCAGGGCGACCGGGATGCGTACGTGAAGCATGCGCTGGATCCGCAGGAGGGACAGCTCGAAGCGGGCCTGCGTCCCGGCCATCCGGACTTTGGCCGCGAACCCGCGGAGCGCCACGGCCGGTTGCTGGCCTCGGGGGAAACCGTCGCCACTGTCCCTGGTGCGTATGGCCAGTTCTACCAGCAGCTCGGCGCCGCCATCCTCCACGGCGCGCCCGTGCCCGTGACGGCGCTGAGCGCGAGCGAGACAGTGCGTGTCATCCAGGCCGCGATCCAGAGCAACCTCGAAGGCCGCCGCATTCCGCTGCCTCCTCGCGACTGAAGAATCAGAGCGTCTTCTCCAACACCAGGAACGTGGGCGACGCGTAGCCCGCGTGCGTTCCATGGGAATGGAAGACGTAGCCCTGGCGCGCGTACCACGCATGGTGCGACGTGAGCGCGAGCCGCACCGACAGCCGCACGCGCGTCTGGCCCAACGCGCGCGCTCGGGACTCCACTGCGTCCATGAGGCGCAGCGACATGCCCTGGCCCCGGTGTGATGGCAGCACCGCGAGCCGGTCCAGGTACACGTGGTCCACCTTTGGGTGGAAGAACACGCAGCCGAAGAAGATGCCGTCCGCCTCCGCGACGAAGGCGCCGCCGTCCGACAGTTCACGCCGCACCACGGCCTCCGTCTTGTCGTGCGCGCTGGAGGGCGGATCCAGGCGGCCGCGGTATTCCTCGAAGGCGTCGCGCAGCACCTGGGTGATCCGCTCGGCGTCGGCAGGCACGGCTTCGCGGATCCGGAAGGGCTCGGGCATTCCCGAAGTCTAGTGGAAACGGCAGGCGCGGGCGTTTCACCACCACGGTGAAACACCGCTGAAACATGTCACCAGAGACCAGGCGTGGAGCGGAATTCCCGCTCGGTCTCCAGCGCCCGCATGGCCTCGCTCCCGAGCGGGCTGACAGCCAGGCCCTCTCGACCAAATCGCTGCGGCCGTGTCGGAGTGCCTGTCTACTATCCCGCGCGCTCGCGAGTCCGGGAACCCGTCACATCTCCTTCCCGAGCGTTCGCAAGCCCCCCTCCCAAGGAGTCTCTGGCCCATGGCTTCCACCCCTGAGCAGAAGCGCGCGCGGCTGGCGGAACTGCTGCGAGAGAAGCGCCGCCCCACGTCGCGGGTGCCGGCGTCGTTCGGCCAGGAGCGCATGTGGTTCCAGGAGCGGCTGGCGCCCGGACAGACCGGATTGAACCTGCTCTTTTCGGTACGCCTGGAGGGCCTGCTCGATGTGCCCTCGCTGGCGGGAAGCCTGAACGAAGTGGTGAGCCGCCACGCGGTGCTGCGCACCACCTTCGTGGAACAGGACGGACGGCCATGGCAGCGCATCACGCCCGAACTCGACGTGCCCCTGCCCGTGGTGCCAGTGGCGGATGCCGCGGAGGCCTGGCGAAGACTGCACGAAGAGGCTCGCGCGCCGTTCGACCTGGAGCAGGGTCCCCTACTGCGCGCCGTGCTCTTCGCTGTCTCCCCCACCGAGCACCTGTTGCTGATCGCGCTGCACCACACCGTGTCCGACGGCTGGTCCATGGGCCTGCTCGTGCACGAACTGGCCCTCATCTACGAGGCCCTGGCTTCGGGCGGGACGCCGGTGCTGCCCGCGCTGGCATTGCAGTACGCGGACTTCTCCGTGTGGCAGCGGGAGGCATTGACGGGGGAGGCGCTGGAGGCGTCGATCGACGTGTGGCGCTCGCGGCTGGATGCACGGGCAGTCCTGTCGCTGCCCACGGATCGGCCTCGCTCAGGACAGGCGGACAGCCGGGGCGCGACCGTGTCCTCGATGCTTCCCGCCGCGCTCGTCCAGCGGCTCACAACCCTGGCGGCGCAGGAGGGCACCACCCTCTTCACGGTACTGCTCGCGGGCTTCAAGGCGTTGCTCCTGCGCTACTCCGGGCAGGACGACCTCACGGTCGGAACGCCTGTCGCCGGACGCTCGCGCGCGGAGTTGGAGCCGCTGGTCGGGTTGTTCGTCAACACGCTCGCGCTGCGCACGTCGCTCGCGGGGGATCCATCGTTCCGCTCGATCATGGGCCGCGTGCAGGCGAAGTCGGTGGAGGCCTTCGCGCACCAGGACGTGCCCTTCGAGAAGCTGGTGGAGGTGCTCCAGCCTCCGCGTCACCTGGACGTACCGCCGTTCTTCCAGGTGATGTTCGTCCTGCAGAACACGCCCCTTCCGACCGTGCGCCTGCCCGGGCTGTCGCTGGACGCGCAGTTGGTGGACAGCGGCTTCGCGCAGTTCGACCTCACCCTCTTCGCCTTCGAACAGGCGGACGGCCTGCGCCTCACCGCCGAGTACCGCACCGCCCTCTTTGATGAGGTCACGATGGTGCGGCTGATGGGACACCTGCGCGTCCTGCTGGAGAATGCAGTCTCGTGGCCGGATGCGCGCCTGTCGGAGCTGTCCCTCCTGGACGCAGCCGAGCGGCAGCGAGTGCTTCATGCGTGGAACGGGCACCGGGAAGCGTTTCCTCGCGGGGTGCTGCTGCATCAGTTGGTGGAAGCGCAGGTGGCTCGCACGCCGGACGCGGTGGCCGTCACGTTTGAAGAGACGGCGCTCACCTATGCGCAGCTGGATGCCCGGGCCAACCAGCTCGCGTGGCACCTGCGATCCATGGGCGTGGGGCCGGAGGTTCGCGTCGGGCTGATGCTGGAGCGGTCGCTGGAGCTGGTGGTGGCGCTGCTCGCGACGTTGAAGGCCGGAGGGGCGTACGTTCCGCTGGATCCGGCCCTGCCCGCGCAGCGGCTCGCGTGGATGTTCGAGGACGCCCGGCCCGCCGTGGTGCTCATCCAGGAACGGCTGGTGGCGCGGCTGCCTGCTGGGGACTCCGTGCCGGTACTCCGCCTGGATTCCCAGTGGGCGGAGGTGGATCGGCAGCCGTCCGGCGCGCCGCCTCCGGTGGCCTCCGAGGACGCGCTGGCGTACGTCATCTTCACCTCTGGCAGCACTGGGCGGCCGAAGGGCGCGATGAACGCGCACGCGGGCGTCGTCAACCGGCTCCTGTGGATGCAGGGGGCGCTGCCGCTGTCACCGGGCGACGCGGTGTTGCAGAAGACGCCGTTCAGCTTCGACGTGTCCGTGTGGGAGTTCTTCCTGCCGCTGATGACGGGCGCGCGGTTGGTGGTGGCTCGGCCCGGAGGACACCAGGAGCCGGACTATCTGGCGGACCTCCTCGCGCGGGAGCACATCACCGTCACGCACTTCGTGCCGTCCATGCTCCAGGCGTTCCTGGAAGCACCCGGCCTGCAGCAGTGCACGTCGCTGCGCCAGGTGGTGTGCAGCGGTGAAGCACTGCCGCTGGAGCTGGCTGAACGGTGCCTGGCGCGGCTGCCTCGCGCGCGGCTGCACAACCTCTATGGCCCCACCGAGGCCGCGGTGGATGTCACCGCGTACGAGTGTGTCCGCGGCGCGCTGGGGCGCTCCGTGCCCATCGGGTATCCGGTGGCGAATACGGCGATCCGGCTGCTGGACGCATCGCTGCGGCCGGTGCCCCAGGGTGTTCCCGGAGAGCTGTTCATCGGGGGTGTGCAGGTGGGCCGCGGGTATCTGGGCCGCCCGGACCTGACCGCGGAGCGCTTCATCCCGGACGCGTACAGCGACACGTCCGGGGCCCGGCTGTACCGCACGGGGGACCTTGCCCGGTGGCTGCCCGATGGCGTCATCGAGTACCTGGGCCGAACCGATTTCCAGGTGAAGGTGCGCGGGCTGCGCATTGAACTGGGCGAAATCGAGGCCGCGCTGGAGCAGCACCCCGCCGTGCGACAGGCCGTCGTCGTGGCGCTCCCGGGCGTCACGGCGAGCGACACGCGGTTGGTGGCGTATCTCGTCGGAGGGACGGACGTGGCGGGGACGGAGGCCCTTCGAGCGTTCCTCTCGGAGAGGCTCCCTGAGTACATGGTGCCCGGTGCCTTCGTCTCGCTGAAGGCCCTGCCCTTGACGTCCAGCGGCAAGGTCGACCGCAGGGCGCTGCCCGTGCCGGACATCGCCTCGGGGGAGGCTCCGGAGTACGTCGCGCCGCGCAATCCCACGGAGGAGCAGCTGGCTTCGCTCTGGGCGGATCTGCTGCGCGTGGAGCGCGTGGGCGTGCACGATGACTTCTTCGCGCTGGGGGGACATTCGCTGCTCGCCACACAGCTCCTCTCGCGCGTCCGGGCGGCGTTGCAGGTGGAACTGCCCCTGCGTGCGGTCTTCAAGGCGCCCACGCTCGCGGCCCTGGCTTCGGCGCTGGAGGAGGCACGAGGCCGGAGCGAGGGCCTCCAGGCGCCTCCCTTGCGCCCTGTGAGCAGGGAGGGCGAGTTCGCGCTGTCCTTCGCGCAGCAGCGCCTGTGGTTCCTGGAGCAGCTTCAGCCCGGTGGCGTTGCATACAACCTGCCCGGGACCGTGCTGCTCGAAGGCGCGCTCCATGTTCCAGCGCTGCGGCAGGCCCTGGATGCGCTGATCGAACGCCATGAGGTGCTGCGCACCACGTTCGCCTCCGGGGCCCACGGGCCGGTCCAGTGCATCGCGCCCCCGTCGCCATGCCCGTTCGAGTTCGTGGACCTGGAGGACCTGCCGCCTCCGGGCACACGTGATGCCCGGCTGCGGGACTTCGTCGCCGCGCAGGCGCAGCGGCCCTTCGACCTGGCGCGGGGCCCGATCTTCCGCGCGGTGCTCGTACGGATGGAAGAGACGCGGCATGTGCTGCTCGTGCTCACGCACCACATCGCTTCGGACGGCTGGTCCACGGGGGTGCTCGTGCGCGAGTTGGTTGCCCTCTATCGGGCCTTCGCTTCCGGCCAGCGTCCTTCGCTTCCGCCACTTCCCATCCAGTACGCCGACTTCGCCGCGTGGCAGCGCTCCTGGCTTCAGGGAGAGGTGCTCACCTCGCAGCTTGCGTGGTGGCGGGAGCAGCTCGCGGATGCACCTCCGCTCTTGATGCTTCCCACGGACCGGCCGCGCCCGGCGGCGCAGACGTTCTCGGGGGACCAACTCGCGGTGCGGCTGTCCCGGAAGCTGACGGACGGCGTGCATTCCGTGGCGAGACAGGCGGGGGCCACCCCCTTCATGGTGCTGCTGGCCGCGTACCAACTGTTGCTGTCCCGGTATGCCGGACAGGACGACGTCAGCGTGGGCGCTCCGGTCGCGGGCCGCACCCGTTCGGAGTCAGAGGGACTGATCGGCTTCTTCGTCAACACGCTGGTGCTGCGTGCGCGCATCGATCCACGCGCTTCGTTCCGGACGCTGCTCGCCCAGGTGCGCGCCACGACGCTCGGCGCCTTCGAACACCAGGACGTCCCATTCGAGAAACTGGTGGAGGAACT
This sequence comes from Corallococcus exiguus, assembly GCF_009909105.1. Taxonomy (NCBI): domain Bacteria; kingdom Pseudomonadati; phylum Myxococcota; class Myxococcia; order Myxococcales; family Myxococcaceae; genus Corallococcus; species Corallococcus exiguus. Next base: position 472,521 of record NZ_JAAAPK010000010.1, on the reverse strand, counting down.
CCAGCCCGCACGCGACCCGAGCCATACGCCGTTCTTCCAGGTCACCCTCACCCTCCAGAACGCCCCCACCGCGGAGTGGCGGCTGCCGGACCTCACGCTGCGCGAGCTGCCTCCTCCCTTCACTCCGTCGAAGTACGACTTCAGCCTCATCCTGGAGGAGTCACGGGACGGCATCACCGGCAGCCTCCATTACAACACCGACCTCTTCGACCCGGCCTTCCTCCAGGCGTTGATGCAGGGCTACGCCTCGTTGCTGGAAGCGCTTCCCGGACAACTGGAGGTCCCGGTGGCACAGCTACCGCTGATGCCCACGGAAGCACGGCGTCAGGTGCTGGAGGACTGGAGCGGCGTCTCCGCCGTCCTGGACTTCTCCGCGCATTCCGTCACGGCCCGCTTCGAGGAACAGGCCGCTCGGGCGCCAGACGCAGTGGCGCTGGTATCCGAGTCCGGAAGCATGACCTACGCACGGCTCGATGCGCGGGCGAACCAGCTCGCGCACCACCTTCGTGCTTCTGGCATCTCCGAGGGCAGCCGCGTGGCCGTGCTGTTGCCGCGCTCGCCAGACCTCATCGTCTCTCTGCTGGCGGTGCTCAAGACCGGCGCGGCCTATGTCCCCATCGACCTGAATGCTCCACCCGAGCGCTGGTCCCTTCTGCTTGAACAGTCCGGGGCTGCGATGGTCATCACGCGGGAGGCGCTCGCGGATGAACTGCCGTCGCTGATGACGCCGCTGGTGCTGCTGGATGCGGATGCATCCCGGCTGGCTTCGCGTCCGGACGATGCGCCGCCGGAGCCGCGCGCGACAGGCGACCGACTGGCCTATGTCCTCTTCACCTCGGGCTCCACCGGGACGCCCAAGGGTGTCTGTGTCCCGCACCGCGCCGTGTTGCGGCTGGTGGTGGACAGCGACTTCATTCGCTTCGGCCCGGACGAGGTCTTCCTCCAGCTTGCGCCAGCCGCGTTCGATGCTTCGACGCTCGAAATCTGGGGAGCACTGCTGCATGGGGCCCGACTCGTGCTCGCGCCGCCGGGAGAGCTGTCACTCGCGCGTATCGCAGAGGTGCTGACAGGGCACGGTGTCACCACGCTGTGGCTCACGGCCGCCCTCTTTGAACAGATGGCCGTGCATCATCCGGAGACCCTCGCTTCCGTCGCGCAGGTGCTTGCGGGCGGCGATGTGCTCCCGGCCTCTCGCGTGCGGGAACACCTGGCGCGGATGCGTCCGGGCTCGGTGTTGCTCAACGGCTACGGACCCACCGAGAACACCACCTTCTCCGCCACGCACTTGATGCAGGCAGGCGACACCGTGGAGACCGCCGTTCCCATCGGGCGACCGCTGCCCCACTCCACCGCCTACGTTCTGGATCCGGCGATGCGGCCGGTCCCTCCTGGCATGCCGGGAGAGCTGTACGTCGGCGGCGAGGGACTGGCGTGGGGCTACCTCCACCAGCCCGCCCTCACCGCCGAACGCTTCGTGCCCCATCCGTTCAGCACGACACCGGGGTCACGGCTCTACCGCACCGGCGACAGGACGCGCTGGCGCGCGGACGGCACGTTGGACTTCCTGGGCCGCACCGACTTCCAGGTGAAGCTGCGCGGCTTCCGCATCGAACCGGGTGAGGTCGAAGCGGCCCTGCGCGGACTGCCCGGCGTGCATGAAGCCGTGGCCGTGGTGCGCGAGGACGTCGCCGGAGACAAGCGGCTGGTGGCCTACGTCGTCGGCGAGTCCGTGGACGGCAGGGCCCTGCGCTCGGAGCTTCAGCAGCGACTTCCCGACTACCTGATCCCCAGCGTCTTCGTGGTGCTGGACGCCCTGCCCCTCAACGCCAACGGCAAACTGGACCGCTCCGCACTTCCCGCTCCCGAGGCCCCCGTGGCTTCGGCGGACACGTACGTCGCGCCTCGCGACGCGGTGGAGCAACAGCTCGCTGCCCTTTTCGCGGAGGTGCTGCACGTTCCTCGCGTGGGCATCCACGAGGACTTCTTCGACCTGGGTGGCCACTCCCTGCTGGCCACGCAGGTGGTGTCGCGCGTGCGCACGACACTAGGCGTGGAGCTGCCCCTGGGCGACCTCTTCGCGGCGCCCACGGTGGAGACGCTCGCGGTCCGTGTGGTGGCCCTGCGCTCGCGGGAGGACTCCCGACCGGGGACGCCGCCGCTCGTGGCCGGGCCGCGCACGGGTCCCGTGCCGCTGTCCTACGCGCAGCAGCGACTGTGGTTCCTGGATCAACTCCAGCCCGGCAGCGCCTTCTACAACGTGCCCGGCATCCTGGTCCTCGATGGCGCGCTGGATGCCTCGGCGCTGGAGCGGTCCCTCCAGGCCCTGGTGCGCAGACATGAAGTCCTGCGCACCACGTTCGTGTCCGATGGGGACTCGCCGGTCCAGCGCCTCAATCCCGAAGCGACGCTGACGCTGTCCATCGTCTCGCTGGAGTCCACCCCCGAGGACCACCGTGAAGCAGAGGCGCACCGTCACGCAGCCTCCGAGGCCGCGCGGCCCTTCGACCTTGGCATCGGGCCTCTCGTGCGCGCCGTGTTGCTGCGGCTGGATTCACGGCGTCACTGGTTGCTGCTCACGCTGCACCACATCGTCTCCGACGGTTGGTCCATCGGCGTCTTCGCTCGCGAGCTGGGCGCGCTGTACCGGGCCTTCGCTTCCGGTCAGTCCCCGGCGCTGTCTCCCCTGCCGCTCCAGTACGCGGACTTCGCCCTCTGGCAACGCTCGTGGCTCCAGGGAGACGTGCTCCAGGCGGAGCTGGAGTGGTGGCGACGGGAACTCGACGGCGCGCCCACCGCGCTGGAGCTGCCCACCGACCGGCCTCGCCCCTTCGCACAGTCGTTCCGGGGAGCGTCACTTCCCGTGGCGCTGTCCCCAGACGTTTCCGGCGCGGTGAAGGCGCTGGCGGCCCGGGAGGGCGCCACGCCGCTCATGTTGCTGCTCGCGGGCTTCCAGTTGCTGTTGTCTCGCTACACGGGCCAGGACGACGTGCTCGTGGGCTCCGCCATCGCCAACCGCAACCGCGCGGAGACGGAGGGCCTCATCGGCTTCTTCGTGAACACGCTGGTGTTGCGTGCTCGCATCGATCCGCGGGCCTCGTTCCGGACGCTGCTGGCCCAGGTGAAGGCGACGACGCTCGCGGCGTACGCTCACCAGGACCTGCCCTTCGAGAAGCTGGTGGAGGGCATGCAGGGGGCTCGGGACCTGAGCCGGTCTCCGCTGTTCCAGGTGGCGTTCACGTTCCAGAACGCGCCCGTGGACGCGCTGGACCTTCCCGGCCTCCGTCTGGAGCTGCGTGGCGGGGAGATCACCACCGCGAAGTTCGACCTGGACTTCAGCCTCCAGGAACGGAACGGCGCGTTCAGCGGCGACCTGAACTTCAGCACCGACCTCTTCGAACCCGCCACCGTCGCCCGGATGATGGTGCACTTCCAGGCGCTGCTCGGCGCGCTCACGGCCCGCCCCGCTGCGCCCGTGCGAGAGCATTCGCTGCTCGACGGCGCGGAACGCCAGCGCGTGCTCGTGGACTGGAATGCCACACAGCGTCCGCTCGCGCCCCACACCGTGCCGGAGCTGTTCGCGGCGCAGGTGCTCCGTGCTCCGGAGGCCGTCGCGGTCCAGCACGAAGGCCAGGTGCTCACCTACGCGGCGCTGGCGGAACGTGCGCGGCGGCTGGCCCTGCGCCTGCGCGCCTTCGGACTCCCTCCGGAGGCCCGGGTCGCGCTGTGCGTGGAGCGGGGGCTGGAGCTGGTAGTGGGGATGCTCGGCATCCTGGAGGCGGGCGGTTGCTACGTGCCCATGGACCCCGCCTATCCGCGCTCCCGCCTCGCGTTCATGTTCGAGGACGCGGGCATCTCCGCGGTGGTGGGCCAGCGAGACCTGCTTGGCACCCTTCCGGAACACTCCCTGCCCACGGTGTGCCTGGAGCCGGACGCGGAGGAATCCGGCCAGAAACCTGCGCCCGCTTCCTCGGACGTCACGGTGCGGCCGGGGCAACTGGCCTACGTGCTCTACACGTCGGGCTCCACGGGCACCCCCAAGGGCGTGGGCATCACGCACCAATCCATCGTGCACCTGGTGCGGGACACGAACTTCGTCCAGCTCGGGCCTGACGACTGCATGGTGCAGGCGGGCACACCTTCTTTCGACCTGGCCACCTTCGAGGTCTGGGGCGCGCTGCTCAACGGCGCGCGGCTCGTCATCCTGCCGCGTGAGGTGACGCTGGCTCCGGCGGAGCTGGCTCGCACGCTGCGCGAGGTGGGCGCCACCACGGCCCTGTTCGCCACGGCCCTGTTCCACACGGTGGCGCGCGAAGTCCCCGATGCCTTCGCCACGATGCGCACGGTCCTGTACGCCGGTGAGGCCGCGAACGCGGATGCGGCTCGCGCGGTGCTTCACGCGGGGCCTCCGGGCCGGCTGGTGAATCTGTATGGCCCCACGGAGACGACCGTGGGCGTCACCACGCACGACATCGTGGACCTGCCGGAGCACGCGACGTCGGTGCCCATCGGCCGGCCGATGACGCGCGTCCAGACGTACGTGCTGGATGCGCACGGGCAGCCCGTGCCCGTGGGTGTTCCGGGCGAGCTGTACCTGGGCGGTGACGGCCTGGCCCGGGGCTACCTGGGGCGCCCCGAGCTGACCGCGGAGCGCTTCGTGCCTTCACCGTGGGGTGGCGTGCCCGGTGCTCGGCTGTACCGCACGGGCGACCGGGTGCGCTGGCTCGCGGACGGGACGCTGGACTTCCTGGGCCGCATGGACACGCAGGTGAAGCTGCGCGGCTTCCGCATCGAACTGAGCGAGGTGGAGGCCATCCTCCGGCAGCACCCCTCGGTGAAGGCAGCGGTGGCGGGAGTCATCGAGGCTCGCCTCGTGGCGTGGTTCGTGCCCGGCGCTCCGGTGGAGGCAACGGCCTTGCGCGCCTTCGTCTCCGAACGACTGCCCGCGCCGTTGGTGCCCTCCGCGTTCGTGTCGCTGGACGCACTGCCGCTCACTCCCGTGGGCAAGGTGGACCGCAAGGCGCTGCCCGGTCCGGATGCGCGCTCGGTCGCTGGCGGGCCCGTGGCTCCGGAGCGGATGACGCTGTTCCAACAGCGCATCGCCACGCTGTTCCAGGAGCTGCTCCGCCTGGAGTCAGTGGGGCTGCACGATGACTTCTTCGTCATCGGGGGCCATTCGCTGCTGGCCACACAGCTCGTCTCCCGGCTGCGTTCGACCTTCGGAGTGGAGCTGCCGCTGCGCGCCCTCTTCGATGCACCCACCGTCGCCCGGCTCACGGAGCGGGTGGAGTCCTCGCTCCTCTCGCGTGTCGAGGGACCACGCATCCCGGCACTCGTCGCCACGTCGAGGGACCGGGACCTGCCGGTGTCCTACGCACAGCAGCGGCTGTGGGTGGTGGAGCAGCTTCGCCCGGGCGGCAGCCACTACACCATCGCCACCGCGCTGCGGCTGGATGGCGTGCTGGACGTGGAAGCGTTGCGCCGCGCCCTGGAGCTCGTCGTCTCCCGGCATGAAGCGCTGCGCACCACGTTCACGATGAAGGAAGGCCAGCCCGTCCAGCACGTGCACCCAGCGGGTGCATGGGAGTTGCCGGTCACCGACCTGAACCCCATGCCCCGCGAGTCCCGCGAGTCCGAGGCCCAGCGGCGCTCCGTGGAAGAGGCCGCCCTTCCCTTCGACCTGGGACGGGGACCGGTCCTGCGCACGCGGCTGCTCCGCCTGGATGCTCGGGAGCACCTGTTGCTCCTGTGCATGCACCACATCATCTCCGACGGCTGGTCACTGGGCGTGCTCGTCCGCGAGGTGGTCGGCGCCTACGAGGCCTTCGCTTCAAGCCGGACACCCGTGTTGCCGGCGCTGCCGGTGCAGCCCGCGGACTTCGCCGTGTGGCAGCGCTCCTGGCTCCAGGGCGACGTGCTGGCGCGGGAGGTGTCGTGGTGGAAGCAGCAGCTCGCCGGGGCGCCCCAGGTGCTGGAGCTGCCCACGGACAAGGCGCGGCCGCCGCTCCAGTCCACGAAGGGGGCGCTGCTTCCCGTCCACCTTCCTGCGGCGGGCGTGGAGCGGTTGGTGGCGTTGGGCCGCTCGGAAGGCGCGACGCCCTACATGGCGCTGCTCGCGGTGTGGCAGGTGCTGCTGTCGCGGTACTCGCGGCAGGAGGAGCTGCTGGTGGGTTCGCCCATCGCCGGCCGCGACCGCTCGGAGCTGGAGGGGCTGGTCGGCTTCTTCGTGAACACGCTGGTGCTGCGCGGGCGCGTGCGTCCGGGGGACTCGTTCCGGACGCTGCTCTCCCAGGTCCGGGCCACGGCGCTCGCCGCCTTCGAGCACCAGGACCTGCCGTTCGAGAAGCTGGTGGAGGAGCTGCACGTGGCTCGCGACCTGAGCCGCAACCCGCTGGTGCAAGCGGTGTTCGCGCTCCAGAACGCACCCACCGGCGAGTTGAAGGCGCCGGGGCTCACGCTGCGGCCCGTGCCGGTGGACAACGCCACGGCCCGCTTCGACCTGGGCCTGTTGCTGCACGAGGCTCCGGACGGCCTGCGCGGCGTCATCGAATACAGCACGGACCTCTTCGAGCGTTCGACCGTGGAACGGCTGGCCGGACACCTGCGCACGTTGCTGGACGCCGTCGTCGCCGCTCCAGACGTCCCCCTGGCCCAGGTGGAATGGATCACCCCCGAGGAGCGCCAGCGGGTGCTCACGGCGTGGAACGACACAGGGGTGGACTACCCGCGTGAGTCGAACCTCGTCGAACGCTTCGCGCTCCAGGTCGCGCAGCGTCCGGAGGCCATCGCGTTGGAATCGGGTGACGCGCGGCTGACGTACTCGCGGCTCGATACTCGGGCGAATGCGCTGGCCTGGGTGCTGCGCTCGCAGGGCGTGGGGCCGGATGCGCTGGTGGCGGTGTGCCTGGAGCGCTCCGTGGAGCTCGTCGTCACGCTCCTGGCCATCCTCAAGGTGGGCGGGGCCTATGTCCCCCTGGATGCCGCGTATCCAGCGCGGCGCCTGGCCCTCATGCTGGAGGACGCGCCGCCCCGACTGCTCGTCACCACTCGCGCGCTGCGGGCGTCGCTGCCGGTCGCGGAGGCTGTGCCGTGCGTCTTCGTGGAGGAGACGCGCCTGGAGGAACAGCCCTCCACGGCTCCGGACGTGGCGCTCTCCTCGCGGAACCTCGCGTATGTGGACTTCACCTCCGGCAGCACCGGCCGCCCCAAGGGCGTCGCCGTGGAGCACCGGGGCGTGCTGCGGCTCCTCCACGGTGCCCCCTGGGCCCGGTTCACTCCGAACGAGACGTTCCTGCTGATGGCTCCACTGTCCTTCGACGCGTCGACGTTGGAGCTGTGGGGGCCACTGCTGTCCGGCGGAAGGCTCGTGGTATTCCCGCCGCAGCCACCCACCGACCTGGAGCTGCTGGGACAGATCATCCGCCGTCATGGCGTCACGTCGCTCTACCTGTCCGCGGGGTTGTTCGCGCAGGTGGTGGACGTGAAGCAGGAGGTGCTGCGCGGATTGCGACAGCTCTTCGTTGGCGGGGACGTCCTGTCCCCCACGCACACGCGCCGCGTGGTGGAGACGCTGGGCCTTCCGGTGGTCAACGGCTACGGCCCCACCGAGGCCACCGTCTTCACCTGCTGCCTCCGCATGGAGCGGCCCGACGACGTCCCGGCCGAAGCGATTCCCATCGGGCCTCCGCTGCCGAACACGCGGACGTTCGTGGTGGACGGCGCGCTGCGGCCGGTGCCCGTGGGCGTTCCGGGTGAGCTGCTCATCGGCGGGGACGGACTCGCGCGAGGCTACCTCTCCCGTCCGGACCTCACCGCCGAGCGCTTCATCCCCCACCCCTTCGCCACCACGCCCGGAGAGCGCGTGTACCGCACGGGAGACCGGGTGCGCTGGCGCGCGGACGGGAGCCTGGAGTTCCTGGGCCGCATCGACACCCAGGTGAAGGTGCGCGGCTACCGCATCGAACTGTCCGAGGTCGAAGCCGCCCTCCGGGACTGGCCCGCCCTCACCGACGCGGCCGTGCTCGTGCGCGAGGACGTCCCCGGCGACAAGCGGCTCGTGGCCTACGTGGTGACCGGAACGCTGGACGTCCAGGCGCTGCGCGAACACCTGCGGCAGCGGCTGCCCGAGTACATGGTCCCGGCCGCGTTCGTCCCGCTGCCCGTGTTGCCCCTCACCGCCACCGGCAAGCTGGACCGCCAGGCCCTGCCCGCGCCGGACGTCGCGGCGAGTGCCCGCAAGGGACGCTTCGTGGAGCCCGCGGATCCGCTGGAGGAACAGCTCGCCGCCATCTGGGCGCGGGAACTGGGTGCCCGGAGCGTGGGCGTCCACGACCACTTCTTCGAGGACCTGGGTGGCACGTCGCTCACCGTGGTCCGCGTCGCCAGCCGGTTGCACGAAGCGCTCCAGCGCGACGTGCCCGTGGTCTGGCTGTTCGAACACCCCACGGTCCACGGACTGGCCCGGCGACTGGAGCGAGAGGGACTGCCCGCGCGTCCCGTGCCCGCCCCAGTGGCCACTCCTCCCGCGACACCGGCTGAACCCTCCATGCCTGCCCAGTCCGTGCCCACAGCCAAGCCGGAGACGACGCCAACGTTGCCGTCGAACGCCATCGCCATCATCGGCATGTCCGGGCGCTTCCCAGGCGCGGAGTCGGTGGAGGAGTTCTGGCGCAACCTGCGTGAAGGCGTGGAGTCCATCTCCCGTTTCACTCCCGAGGAATTGGAGCCGATGCCCGGCCTGCCTCCGGGCGTGTCCCTGACACAGCATCCGGGGTTCGTGCCCGCGCAGGGTGTGCTCGCGGACATCGACCAATTCGATCCCGCGTTCTTCGACATGTCCCTGCGCGAGGCGCAGTGGACCGATCCGCAGCAGCGGATGTTCCTCCAGTGCGCGTGGGCGGCGCTGGAGGACGCGGGCATCGACCCCGCGCGCTTCCCGGGCGTCATCTCCCTCTTCGCGGGAGCGAACGAATCCGGCTATGCGAACGAGGTGCAGCGGCACCTGCCGTTGGACTCGGCGGCGTTCTTCGAGCTGTACGGCACCGCGACCTACCAGAGCCTGCCGACGAAGGTGTCCTACAAGCTGGGGCTCACGGGCGAGAGCATGCTCGTGTACACGGCGTGCTCCACGGGGCTCGTGGCGGTGCACGTCGCGTGTCAGAACCTGCTGTCCGGCCTGTCGGACGTGGCGCTCGCGGGCGCGACGCGGCTGTCGGTGCCGCAGCGCACCGGCTACGTGCACCAGGAGGGGATGATCTACTCCCCGGACGGCCACTGCCGCGCGTTCGATGCGCAGGGCAAGGGCACCGTCTCCGGCAGCGGCGTGGCGGCCGTGGTGCTCAAGCGGCTGGAGGACGCGGTCCGCGACGGCGACCCCATCCACGCCGTCATCCGAGCCACCGCCGTCAACAACGACGGGCGCGACAAGTCCGGCTTCACGGCGCCCAGCGTGCAGGGCCAGGCGACCGTCATCACGCAGGCGCTCCGCCGTTCGGGCGTGTCGGCGACGGACATCGGCTACGTGGAGGCACACGGGACGGCGACCCCTCTGGGCGACCCCATCGAGGTCGCGGCGCTCCAGCGCGCCTACGGCCTGGGGCCCGAGCACCGGGGCACCATCCCGCTGGCGTCGCTCAAGACGAACGTGGGCCACCTGGACACGGTGGCGGGGCTCGCGGGGCTCATCAAGGTCGCGCTGTCGCTGCGCGAGGAGGAGATTCCTTCCAGCCTCCACTTCGAGTCTCCGAACCCGAGGATCGACTTCGACGCGGGACCGTTCTTCGTCAACACGCGCCTGCGGCCCTGGCCTCGGGGGATGACGCCACGACGCGCGGCGGTGAGCTCGTTTGGCGTGGGCGGGACGAATGCGCACGCCGTGCTGGAGGAGGCGCCCGTCGTCCGGAGCGGGCCCACGACGCGCTCGCACCAGCTGTTCGTGCTGTCGGCGCGTTCGCCGGAGTCCCTGGAGGCAGGAGCGCTGGCGCTGGCGTCGCACGTGCTGGCGGACCGGTCTCCGGAGGCGCTGGAGGCCGCGTCGTTGAAGCTGGCGGTTCAGGTGCTGTCCGCTCGTTCGCCGGAAGCCTTGGAGGCGGCGGCGAAGCAACTGGCGTTGCGCGTGTTGTCGGCGCGCTCTCCTGAGTCGCTGGAGGCGTTGTCGGCCCGGTTCTCCGTGGAGGTCGCTGGGGATGAAGGGGCGTTCGCGGACGCCGCGTACACGCAGGCAATGGGACGCCGGGCCTTCGAGTACCGGAGAGCCGTGGTCGCTCGGGATGCGGCGGACCTGGCGAAGCAGCTTCGCAAGACGGCCACGCCCACGCGCTTGAAGGACGTGGAGGGCGCGCGCCGCAAGCGGGTGGCGTTCGTCTTCTCCGGACAGGGCTCGCAGCAGGTGGGCATGGGCCGGGAGCTGGATGCGTCCGTGCCCGCGTTCCGCGCGCAGGTGGATGCGTGCCTGGCGCGGCTGGATGCGCCGCTGCGTTCGCGGGTGGAAACGCTGCTGCGTCCGGGACCGGGCCAGGAAGCGGAGGCGTCCGCGATGCTCTCCGACACCCGGGTCGCACTGCCGGCCCTGTTCACGGTGCAGGTCGCGCTGGCTCGGCTGTGGCAGGCGTGGGGCATCGTTCCTCATGCCGTGCTGGGGCATAGCTTCGGGGAGTACGCCGCAGCGTGTGTCGCGGGCGTGCTCTCGCTGCCGGATGCGCTGCGGCTGGCCGTGGTTCGAGGGGAGCTGATGCACCGGATGCCGCCGGGCGCGATGCTCGGTGTGGCACTGCCGGCGGCGGAGGTCCAGCCGCTGCTGTCCGGACGGTTGACGCTCGCGGCGATCAACGCGCCGGACCGGTGTGTGGTCTCCGGACCCGTGGACGAGGTGGAGCGCATCCAGGCGGTGTTGCAGCAGCGCAAGGCGGGCGCGGTGCGCATGCCGTCGGGGCATGCCTTCCACTCGGCGGACGTGGAGCCGTTGATGGCGGAGCTGGCGCGCGCGGTGGGTGCGCTCCTGCGGAACGAGCCTTCCGTGCGGTACGTCTCCAGTCTCACGGGGGCGCTATCGCGTCCGGGCGAGCTGTCCGCGCCGGAGTACTGGGCCACGCAGATGCGGCAGCCCGTGCGCTTCACGGACGCGGTGGGGACCCTGCTGGAGGAAGGGTGCAGCGTGCTGCTGGAGGTGGGGCCCGGCCAGGACCTCACCCCGCTGATCCGCGCGTGCCTGGGCGAGGACCGGGAGCGCGTGAAGGCGCTCGCGTCGCTGCGCCGGGGCGGTGCGACGACGGAGCAGTCGGGGTTGCTCCAGTGCGTGGGCGAGCTGTGGGTGCAGGGCCTGGAGGTGGACTGGACCGCGCTCTACGCCCACGAGCAGCGTCGCCGCGTGCACCTGCCGACGTACAGGTTCCTGCGCAAGCGCTGCTGGGTGGAGCCTCGCGGACAGGACGGTGCGGCCAGCGAGATGGGATCCGCGGGACAGAACGTTGCGCCTGCGCCCATGGTGACCGTGTCCGCGCCTCGCATGGACCCGGCCAGCGACCTCCCTCAGGTCTCCGCTCCGGTCTTCCGTGATCACGCGACGGCAGGCCTGACCGACAAGCCCGCGATGGGCGCACCAGCGCAGGCACAGGTGACCTCCTTCACCGACACGCTCACGTCGTCTCCGGCTTCGCGCGCTCGCATCGACATGCCAGGTCCGTCCTCTGCTGTGCCCACCAGCAAGAGCGCACCAGTGGCACCTCCGCCCGAGGAGCACCCTGCCCTCCCAGTTCCAGGAGGCCGTGAGGACGCGCCTCGCGGTGACGTGGAGGTCCGCATCGCCACGCTGTGGCGTCAGCGCCTGGGCATCGACTTCGTCGGACGCGACGACAACTTCCTGGAGCTGGGCGGCAACTCGCTGATGGCCGCACAGCTGCTCAATCAGCTCCGCGACACCTTCCACGTCCAGGTGCCGCTGGCGGCCCTCTTCGAAGCACCCACCGTCGCGGGGCTCGCATCCCGCATCGAACCACTGCTCCAACAGGCCCCCGCCCGGGAGCCCACGCGCGAACTGCCGCTCGTGCCCCGTTCCCGGATGGAGCCACTGCCCCTGTCCTTCGTGCAGGAGCGCGTCTGGCGCCTGGAGCAGCACCTCCCTGGCCTGTCCGCGTACACGATTCCCTTCGTCCTGCGCCTGGAAGGCCCCGCCAACGCAGCCATCCTGGAGCGGGCCATCCAGGAGGTCGTCCAGCGCCACGAAGCCCTGCGCACCACCTACGACGCCGTGGACGGCCGTCCCGTGCAGCGCTTCCATCCCCACGTGCGCATCCCGCTTCCCATCGTGCAGGTGGAAGGCACGCCCGGAGAACGCGAGGAGGCCGCGCTCCGCATCGCCCGCGAGGACGCCGCGCGCCCCTTTGATCTGGTGCGAGGCCCCGTGCTGCGCACCACGCTCGTGCGCCTGCGCGCGGACCTGCACCTGCTGGTCTGCGCCATCCATCACATCGTCTGCGACACGCTCTCCACGTCCCTCTTCCTCCAGGAAGTGGGCCAGCTCTATGCCGCTTTCATCCAGGGCCAGCCGTCCCCGTTGGCGCCCCTGCCCGTGCAGTACGCGGACTTCGGCGCGTGGCAGCGGCAGTCACTCGCGGAGGAGCGCTTCCCCGAACAGGAGCAGTGGTGGCGTCAGCGTCTGGCAGGCATGCCCAGGCAGCTCGGCATCCCCACGGACCGGCCCCGGCCCGCGAGCTGCCCGCTCACCTCCGAGCGCATGGTGCTGGACTTCCCACCGGAGCTCGCCGAGGCGCTCGTCGCCTTCGGACGCAGCGAGGGCTTCACGTCGTACATGACGGTGCTCGCCGCATGGAACGCGCTCCTGCATCGCTACACCGGCCACGCGGACCTCATCGTCGGCACGCCCATCGGCAACCGCACGAGGCCGGAGCTGCTGCCGCTCATCGGCTACGTGGCGCACTCGGCCGCGTTCCGCACCCACGTGGGGGATGACCCGAGCTTCCGCGAACTCTTGCACCGCGTGCGACGCGAGGTCACGGACGTGCAGTCGCGGCCGGACGTGCCCTTCGAGATGCTCGTCGAACAGCTCGTCCCCGGGCGCGACATCGGCCGGGAGCGCATGACGGACACGGTGTTCGTCTACCACTCCAATCTGGAAATGGGCGGCGACGCGCTGGCGGCCGTCGGGGCACGAGGCACCTTCATCGAAGTGCCGGGCACGCCCGTGCAGTGGGGCGCCACGCTGTCGGACCTGACGCTCATCCTCACCGAGGAACCCGGCCGCATTCACGGCGCGGTGGAGTACGCGACGGAGTTGTTCGACGCCTCCACCGCACGGCGGATGCTGGAGCACCTCCAGGTGTTGCTCGGAGCCGCACTGGCCCGGCCCGAGGAGCCCCTCTCCCGCCTGCCGCTGGCCACCGATGCCGAACGAAGCGCATGGCCCGTTCCCCCGCCCGTCCCGCAGGCCCCCGTCCTGCCCGCACGGCTGCGCGAACATGCGCTGCGGCAGCCAGACGCAGTCGCCGTGGAGCAGGCCGGGCGGACCTGGACCTGGAGGGAGCTGGCCTCCCGCGCGAGAAGGCTCGCGTCGAGGCTGCGCGAGCAGGGACTCCGGCCGGGAGAACCCGTGGCGCTCTGCCTGCGTGCGTCGCCGGAGAAGCTGGCCGCGCTGTGGGGTGTCCTGGAGGCAGGTGGCGCGCCGGTGGCGCTCGGACCCACGGACCTGGACTCGCTGGCCGTCTATGCCGTGGAAGGCAATGTCGTGCCCCGGCTCATCACCTGGCGCGGGCTCTTCACGTCAACACGCTTGGAGTCCTCACGCGTCCTGCACGTCGAAGAGGTGCTGGGAGACACGTCGCCGGTGACGGTGACGGAGGCGCTGCCGCTTCCCTCGCCGGAGTCCCTGGCGTGGCTCCTGCCCATGGGTGCGGGCCAGCCCGCGTGGGCGTTGAGTCACACGTCGCTCACGGGCTTCTTCGCGGGCCTGGATGCACGGCTGCGTCCGGCGCAGGGCACCACCTGGCTCGCCGCCTCCGAACCCGCTCCCGAGAAGCCCGAACTGGAAGCCCTCTGGGCCCTGTCGCGTGGCCTGCGCGTGCTGTTCCCCTCCGAGGCCACCACATCGCGGCGAGGCGCATCGGACGAGGCGGCATCGCGTCCGCTTCAGCTCAGCCTGTCGTACTTCGCCAATGACGAGGACTCGCTCACCGGGCCCAAGTACGAGCTGCTGATGGAGGGCGCGAAGTTCGCGGACGCGCACGGCTTCTCCGCCATCTGGACGCCCGAGCGGCACTTCCACTCCTTCGGCGGCATCTACCCGCAGCCCGCGGTGGTCTCCGCCGCGCTCGCGTCCGTCACGAAGCACCTGCGCCTGCGCTCCGGCAGCGTGGTGCTGCCACTGCATGATCCGCTGCTCATCGCGGAGCAGTGGGCCGTGGTGGACAACCTGTCGCAGGGCCGAGTCGACGTGTCGGTGGCCACGGGCTGGCACGTGCAGGACTTCATCTTCGCGCCCGGAAACTACGCCGACCGGCGCAACATCCTGCTGCGCCACCTGGAGACGCTGCGAGGCCTTTGGCGCGGAGACCGGCTGCGGCGTCCGGGCGGCAACGGCGTCACCGTGGAGGTGGGCCTGCGCCCGAAGCCGGTGCAGCGAGAGCTGCCCGTGTGGCTCACCGCCACCGCGAACCCGGAGACGTTCCGGCTCGCGGGTGAACTTGGCGCGGGCGTGCTCACGGGCCTCTTCGCCCACTCGCTGGAGGAGCTGAAGCCAAAGGTGGCCCTCTACCGCGAAGCGTGGCGCCGCAACGGCCACCCGGGCCGGGGCCACATCACCTGCATGCTGCACACGTACCTGGGTGACGACGAGGCGGAGGTCCTCCGGCAGGTGCGCAAGCCGCTGCTGGCGTACTTCCGGAGCTCGGCGGACATCACCACGTCGCTGCTCGCCGCGCAGGGGTATCAGGGGGAGATCGCCAAGGTGTCCCGCGAGGACATCGACGCGCTGCTGGAGCACACCTTCGAGCACCACGCGAAGGGCACCGGCCTCATCGGCACGGTGGAGAGCGGCATCCAGCGGCTGCGCGAGGTGCGGGCCTCGGATGTGGACGAGGTGACGTGCCTCATCGACTTCGGCCTGGAGACGCCCGTCGTCCTGGAAGGACTCAAGCGCCTGGCCACGGCACGCGAGGCCGTGGCCGCCGATGCGGCGTCACACTCGCGGCGCGTGCGTGGCGAGCAGGAGACGGATGCGGAGGAGTTGCTGTCCCTGGCGAAGCAGTCGGGCGCGGTGCTGGTGAACACCACGGCACGGCTGGCCCGCGCGCTGACGGACCTGACGGGAGCGCGCGAGGCCCTGGCACCGGTGGGGGCCTGGGTCCTGGAGAACGCATCCGCGGAGCTGGCGTCCGCGCTCCAGCGCACCGCGGGCGGCGACGTGCTGCTCGCGGGGGAGGCCCGGGATGGAGGCCTGCTGCCGCGTGCGCCGGAGGAGAAGCTGCCTCCGGGCCTGGACATCTGGGTGCTGGACGCGGCCGGGGCGCCCGTGCCCGCGGGCGTCGTCGGAGAGCTGGCCCTGTCGGGAGCGGGCCTGCCTGCCGCCCTTTGGAGGGCGACAGGTGAGGCGCCGGGCCGGTTGGTGCCGCATCCGCTGAGTGGATCCGCGAGCCTCTACCGCACCGGCCGTCCTGTGCGCCTGCGCGCGGATGGTCGTGTCGAGGCCGTGAACCTCCCTGCCTTCAAGCTGCCCGCGCCGCGCCCCGCGTCTCCAGCCACCCAGAGCGCTTCGGCCGCGACAGTGCACGCGGAGACACCCAGCACCTCCGGTGCCCTCCAGACGATCCCGCGTGCGCCTCGTGGCCAGCCGTTGCCCCTGTCGTTCGCGCAGCAGCGCCTCTGGTACCTCCAGGAGTTGGAGCCGGAGAGCACCGCCTACAACAACGCGATCATCTTCCGGCTCACGGGGGCGCTGGATGTCACCGCGCTCCAAGCGGCGCTCCACTCGCTCGTGGAACGCCATGAGGTCCTGCGCACCACCTACGCCCTGGGCGACACCGGGGCCGTGCAGGTCATCCACGCGACCGGCCCCCTGCCCCTGGAGACGGAGGATGTTCCCGGCGACACGGCAGAGGCACGCGAGGCCGCCATGCTTCGCCGCTGCCAGGCGTACACCGCCACGCCCTTCCACCTGGACACGGGCCCCGTGGCCCGCGCGCTGCTGCTGCGGCTGGCTCCAGACACGCACGTCCTGCACCTGCTCCTGCACCACGTCGTCTCCGACGCCTGGTGCGCCCTGGTCCTCAGCCGCGAGCTGCCGGTGCTGTACGCCTGCGCCAGCGCGGGTGTTCCCTCCGTCCTGCCGCCCCTGCCGGTGCAGTACGCCGACTACGCCGTGTGGCAGCGCACGTGGCTGACCGGGTCGGTGCTGGAGGAACAGGCACGCTGGTGGAAGGAGCTGCTCCAGGGCACGCCGCCGCTGGAGCTGCCCACCGACCGTCCCCGTCCCGCCGCGCAGTCCTACGCGGGCGCCGCCCACGCCTTCCACCTGCCTCGCGAGCTGTCCGAGCCGCTCTTCGCGCTGGGCCGCCGTGAAGGCGCCACGTCCTTCATGGTCCTGATGGCGTTGTTCCAGGTGCTGCTCTCCCGCGCCTCCGGACAGGACGACTTCGCGGTGGGCACGCCCATCGCAGGACGCTCGCGCCCCGAGGTGGAAGGCCTGCTGGGCTGCTTCGTCAACACGCTTGCCTTCCGCGCGAGGCTCGACGGGGCACCAGGGTTCCGCGAGCTCATCACGCGTGTGAAGCAGCAGGCACTGGGCGGCTACGCACGCCAGGACATGCCCTTCGAGCAGTTGGTGGACGTGCTCCAGGTGCCTCGCGACCTGAGCCGCACGCCGGTGTTCCAGACCGTCCTCAACGTCATCAACGTTCCGGCGGCCCAGACGACCGGAGGTGCGGGGCTCCAGATTGGCGGAGTGGACGTGCCGGTGACGACGTCCAAGTTCGACCTGTCGCTGGAGGTCTGGGAACAGCGCGACGGCCTGCGCTGCCGCCTGGAGTACTCCACCGCCCTCTTCGACGCCGCGACCCTGGAGCGCATGGCGGAGCATCTGACCGTGCTGGCCAAGGCCGTCGTCGCCGCGCCGGACGCACCAGTCTCCACCTTGTCGCTGCTCACGCCGGCCGCGCGCGAACAGGTGCTGCGCGGCTGGAACGACACGCGCGTGGACTTCCCTGCGGGCGCCACGCTCCACCACCTCTTCGAGTCCCAGGCTGAGCGCACTCCCGAGGCCATCGCGCTCCAGTTCGAGGACCAGCGCCTCTCGTACGCGCAGCTCGACGCCCGAGCCAACCAACTCGCGCACCATCTGCGTGCACGCGGTGCGGGTCCGGAGACCCTGGTGGGCGTCTGCATGGAGCGCTCGCTGGAGATGGTCGTCGCCCTCCTGGGCGTCCTGAAGGCCGGAGCCGCCTACGTGCCGCTGGATCCGGCCACGCCCGCGGAACGACTCGCCGGGATGTTGGAGGACACCGCAGCGCCAGTGCTTCTTGTGCAAGAGCGCTTCCGCGCCGCACTGACTCCGCATGCCGCGCACGTCATCGCGCTCGACACCCCGTGGGAGGCCATCGCGCGTGAGTCCACGGCCCGCCCCGTGCCGTTGGCTGGGGATGACTCCCTGGCCTACGTCATCTTCACGTCTGGCAGTACGGGTCGCCCCAAGGGCGCGATGAACGCGCACGCAGGCATCGTCAACCGCCTGCGCTGGATGCAGGGGCGCTACGGCCTGACGCCGTCGGACACGGTGCTTCAGAAGACGCCGTTCAGCTTCGACGTGTCCGTCTGGGAGTTCTTCTGGCCCTTGATGACGGGCGCGCGGCTGGTGCTCGCGAGGCCCGGCGGACATCAAGAGCCGGACTACCTGGTGGCGCTGATGGCCCGAGAGGGCGTGACCACCACGCACTTCGTGCCGTCCATGCTGCGAGCCTTCGTGGAGGAGCCCGGCCTGGAGTCCCTGTCGCGCCTGCGCCACCTGATGTGCAGCGGCGAAGCCCTGCCCGCGGACTTGGCGCTCCGTGCCCAGTCGCGACTGCCGCACACCACGCTGCACAACCTCTACGGCCCCACCGAGGCCGCCGTGGACGTGACGTCCTGGGAGTGCCCGCGCGACGAAGCGCTGCGAGTCGTGCCCATCGGCCGCCCCGTGGCCAACACGCGCATGCACGTCCTGGATCGCCACGGACAACTGGTGCCCGCGGGCATCCCGGGCGAGCTGTTCATTGGCGGCGTGCAGGTGGGCCGAGGCTACTGGCGCCGCCCTACCCTCACCGCCGAGCGCTTCATCCCCGATGCCTTCAGCGATACGCCCGGCGCGCGCCTGTACCGCACGGGCGACATCGCACGGTGGCGCACCGACGGCACGCTGGAGTACCTGGGCCGTGCTGACTTCCAGGTGAAGCTGCGAGGCTTCCGCATTGAACCGGGTGACATCGAAGCCGCGATCCAGTCCTGGCCCGGCGTGCGCGACACCGTGGCCGTCGTGCGACTGGCGGACACAGGGGGACCGCGCCTCGTCGCCTACGTCAGCGTCGAGGGGACACTCGACGTGGCCGGACTGCGCGCGTTCCTGCACTCGCGGTTGCCCGAGTACATGGTGCCCTCCGCCATCGTCCGCATGGATGCCCTGCCGCTCACCCCCAGCGGCAAGGTGGACCGCAAGGCACTGCCCGCGCCGGACGCGCCCACCGCCGGACGCGCGGAGCCCATCGCCCCACGCGACGACACCGAGCGGGCCCTGGCGGAGATCTTCGCGCAGGTGCTCGGCATCGCGCGGGTCGGCGTGCGGGACAGCTTCTTCGAGCTGGGCGGACACTCGCTGCTCGCGACCCAGGTGGCCGCGCGCGTGCGGGCTCGCCTGGGCCACGAGGTGCCGCTACGCACGCTGTTCGAAGCCTCCACCGTGGAAGCGCTCGCCCGGCGCATCACTCCGTCTGGAGCCGTTGCGCCCGCGCTGGCGGAGCCGGAGAAGACCGAGCCCACCGGCCTCACGCCGTTGACCCGTGGCGTGCGGCCCGCCGTGCTGCCGCTGTCGTTCGCGCAGCAGCGGCTGTGGTTCATCCATCAACTGGGCACCGCGGACACAGCCTACAACATGCCGTTCTCGCTCCGGCTGGAAGGCACGCTGGACCTCGGCGCGCTCCAGCGGAGCTTCGACCGACTGGTGCGCCGGCACGAAGTCCTGCGCACCACGTTCCGCGAGTACGAAGGAGCCCCGGAGCAGGTCATCCACGCTCCCGGTCCGCTGCCCTTGCGACAGGTGGACCTCACCGGCACCCCGGGCCTGGAGCAGCGCCGCGCCGAAGCAACGAGGCTCGCCCTCGAGGAGGCACGCACCCCGTTCGACCTGGAGCAGGGTCCTCTCCTCCGAGCCCTGTTGCTGAAGCTGTCGCCCACGGAGCACGTGCTGGTGCTGAACCTGCACCACATCATCTCCGACGGCTGGTCCACCGGCGTCCTGGTACGCGAGATGGGCACGCTCTACGCCGCGCTCTCCCACAACCTCCCCTCCCCGCTGCCCGAGCTGCCGGTGCAGTACGCCGACCACGCGCTGTGGCAGCGCGGTTGGTTGCAGGGCGCGGTGCTGGACGCGCAGCTCGGCTACTGGCGGCGTCAGCTGGAAGGCGCGCCGTCGCACCTGGAGCTGCCCACGGACCATCCGCGTCCGGCCCGGCAGACCTTCCAGGGCGCGCTGATGCCCTTCACCCTCCCGAGTGCTTCCAGCGAAGCCCTGGAGGCCCTGGCGAAGCGCGAGGGCGCCACGCCCTTCATGGTGCTGCTGGCAGCGTTCCAGGTGCTGCTCGGCCGCTACTCCGGACAGGACGACGTGCTGGTGGGCTCGCCCATCGCGGGCCGCCGCCACGCCGAATCCGAGGTGCTCATCGGCTACTTCGCCAACACCGTCGTCCTGCGCACCCGGCTGCGCGAGGACGACACCTTCGTCTCGCTGCTGACGCGCGTGCGGGACACCACCCTGGGCGCCTACGAGCACCAGGACCTCCCGTTCGAGAAGCTCGTCGAGGCACTGCACCCCGCGCGCGACGCATCCCGCACGCCGTTCTTCCAGGTCACCTTCACGCTGCAGAACGCGCCGCTGCCGCCGCTGGCCCTGCCCGGCCTGTCGTTCCAGCCGATGAACGCCGACCCGGGCGCCATCCGCTTCGACCTGGAGCTGCTGCTGCACCGCGCTCCCGAGGGCTTCACGGGAGGCCTCAACTTCAACACCGCCCTGTTCACCCCCGGCACGGTGGCTGGAATGGCCAGGCACCTGAGCGTGCTGCTCGACGCCGCGGTGGCTTCGCCAGGGACGCTGCTCACACGCCTGCCGCTGCTGACGCCCGAGGAGCGGCACCAGGTACTCGTCGCCTGGAACGACACCGCGACGGAGTATCCACGTGACGCCTCCGTGCCCGAGCTGTTCGCGGAGCAGGCCGCGCGCGCGCCAGACGCCGTCGCCGTGAGGATGCCCGCGAGTCCGGGGGCCTTCCCGTTGGTGGACACGACACGGATCGCGGCGCGTGAGCTCACGTACGGGGAATTGGATCGCCGCTCGAATCAGCTCGCGCACCACCTGCGCCGGTTGGGCGTGCGGCCTGGGGACCGCGTGGGGCTGTGCGTGGAGCGTTCGCCGGAACTCGTCACCGGCATGCTCGGAATCCTCAAGGCGGGCGCGGCCTATGTGCCCGTGGAGGCGAAGGCCCCGGCGGACCGCACGACCTGGGTGATCCAGGAGGCGGGCGTCAGCGTGCTCGTCACGCAGGAGGCGCTGGCGGATGAGCTGCCGGCGGTGACCGGGCTCCTCGTGCTGCTGGACGAGGAATGGGACCTGATCGCGAAGCAGCCGGTCACGCCGCTGGCTGTGCACGTACCCGCGGAGGCGCTGGCCTACGTGATGTTCACGTCGGGCAGCACGGGCCGTCCCAAGGGTGTCTGCGTGCCCCACCGGGGCATCGTGCGCCTCGTCCGGGGCAATGGCTTCATCGCCTTCGGTCCAGAGCAGGTGTTTCTCCAGGCCGCGCCAGTCGCGTTCGACGCCTCCACACTGGAGCTCTGGGGAGCATTGCTGCACGGCGCGAAGCTGGTGCTCGCACCGCCGAATGCGCTCTCACTGTCAGAGCTGGGCACGCTGCTCGCGGTGGAGGGCGTCACCACGCTGTGGCTCACCGCCGCCCTCTTCGAGCAGATGGTCCTTCACGAAGGAGTCTCACTCGCGGGCGTGCGGCAGGTGCTGGCGGGCGGGGACGTGCTGCCCGTGCCTCGCGTGAGGGAACATCTGTCGCGGATGGCGCCGGACGCCGTGCTCGTCAACGGGTACGGCCCCACGGAGAACACCACCTTCTCCACCACGCACACGCTGCGCGCGAGGGACACCGTTGAGCGTTCGGTGCCCATTGGCCGGCCGCTGGCGAACTCCACCGCGTGGGTGCTGGACGAGCACCTCCAGCCCCTGCCGCCGGGACTTCCCGGCGAGCTGTACGTCGGCGGTGACGGCCTCGCCTGGGGCTACCTCCAGCGGCCGGACCTCACCGCCGAGCGGTTCATCCCCCATCCCCATTCCGCCACGCCGGGCGCCCGCCTGTACCGCACGGGCGACCGGGCCCGCTGGCACGACGACGGCACCCTGGAGTTCCTGGGGCGAACCGACTTCCAGCTCAAGCTGCGCGGCTTCCGCATCGAGCCCGGAGAAGTGGAGGCCGTGCTGCGACAGGCTCCGGACGTACGCGAGGCCGTGGTGCTCGCGCGCGAGGACGTGCCTGGTGAGAAGCGGCTCGTGGCATACGTGGTCCTCGGCGGGGACAGCGCCGACACCGACCGCGTGAAGGCGCATGCGCAGCGGCAACTCCCCGACTACATGATGCCGTCCGCCTGGGTGGCGCTGCCGTCCCTGCCGCTGTCACCCAACGGCAAGGTGGACCGCAAGGCCCTGCCCGCACCCGAAGCGCCCCGGCCCACCGAGTCGACGCGCGAAGCCCCACGCAACGCCGTGGAGGCACAGCTCGCGGCCATCTGGGCGGAGGTGTTGCACCTGGACGCAGTGGGCATCCACGACGACTTCTTCGACCTGGGAGGCCATTCGCTCCTGGCCACGCAGGTGGTGTCGCGCATCCGCGCGGTGCTGGGCGTGGAGCTGCCCCTGGGTGAGTTGTTCAACGCGCCCACCGTGGCCGCGCTCGCCCGGCACCTGGGAGCCACTACGAGCCGCCACGAGCACGTGCCGCCTCTCACCCGGGCCCCAAGGCCCCCGCTACTGCCACTGTCCTTCGCGCAGCAGCGGCTGTGGTTCATCGACCAGCTCGAACCGGGCAGCGCCCTCTACAACATGCCCGTCGCCCTGCGGCTCCTCGGCGCGCTGGACGAGGCCGCGCTGAAGGGAAGCCTGGACGCGTTGATGGCGCGGCATGAATCCCTGCGCACCACCTTCCGCACGGAAGCAGGCCAGCCCGTGCAGCACATCCACGCGCAGGCCACCGTGCCCCTGGAGCGCGTGGACCTGTCCGCGTTGGAGGACACCGAGGCCCGGCTGCGCGAAGCGGAGCGTCTGGCGACAGCGGAGTCCCAGCGGCCGTTCGACCTGGAGCGAGGCCCCGTCATCCGCGCCCTGCTGATCAGGCTCGCGCCCGAGGAGCACGTGCTGGTGCTGCACCTCCACCACATCGTCTCCGACGGCTGGTCGCTGGGCGTGATGGTGCGCGAACTCACCACCCTCTACGCGGCCCTGCGTGAGGGCCGGCCGCCCGCGCTCCCGGAGCTGCCCGTGCAGTACGCGGACTTCGCGCTCTGGCAGCGAGCCTGGCTCCAGGGAGAAACACTGGAGGCGCAGCTGGCATGGTGGACCCGGCAGCTCGAAGGAGCGCCCCGGGCGCTGGAGCTGCCCACCGACAAGCCCCGTCCCGCCGTCTCCACCCAGCGCGGCGACACGCTACCGGTGCACCTGCCCCTCACCCTGTCCGAGCGCGTGGAGGCCCTGGCGAAGCAGGAGGGCGCCACGCCCTTCATGGTGCTGCTCGCGGCCTTCCAGACGGTGTTGCACCGCTACGCCGGCCAGGATGACGTGCTCGTCGGCACGCCCATCGCGAACCGTCGTCACGCGGAGACCGAAGGCCTCATCGGCTTCTTCGTCAACACGCTGGTGCTGCGTGGAACCTTCGGCGCCCGGACGACGTTCCGGGAGCTGCTGGCCCAGGTGCGAGCCACGACGCTGGGCGCCTACGAACACCAGGACGTCCCCTTCGAGCGGCTGGTGGAGTCGCTGCAAACGACGCGCGACCTGGGGCGCATGCCGCTGTTCCAGGTGATGTTCGCGCTCCAGAACGCGCCGGTGCCGGAGCTGTCGCTGCCCGGCCTCACCGTGCGTCCCGCGGCCCTCGCGGAGCGCACGACATCCCAGTTCGACCTGAGCCTGGACCTGGACCGCCGCGAGGATGGCTTCCGGGGCAAGCTCGAATACGCCACGGACCTCTTCGAGCGTCCCACCATGGCGCGGCTGCTCACCCACCTGCGGGTGCTGCTGGAGGCGGTGCTCACGAATCCGGATGGACCGCTGTCCGGACTGTCTCTCGTGTCGGAGGAGGAACGGCGACAGCTCCTGGGCGACCTGGCCGGAAGCGTGTCGCCCTTCGACGGCGAGGGCACGCTGCACGGCCACTTCGAGGCCCAGGTGGCGCGGACCCCGGACGCGGACGCCGTGGTGTTCGGGGATACGACGCTGTCCTTCCAGCAGCTCAACGCGCGGGCCAACCAGCTCGCCTGGCACCTGCGTTCGCTGGGGGTGGGCCCGGAGGTGACGGTGGGCCTGTGCCTGGAGCGCTCGGCGAAGAGCGTCATCGCACTGCTCGCGGTGAACAAGGCCGGGGGCGCCTTCGTGCCGCTGGACCCGGCCGCGCCCGCCGCGCGCAGGTCGTTGGTCCTCAAGGATTGTGGAGCGTCCGTGCTGGTGACGACGCGGGCATTGCAAGAAGCGTGGCACCCCGAGGTGCCCCACCTGGTGTGGATGGACGCAGAACCTGTCCGACTGTCGGACAGGTTTTCGGAGGCCGCTCCGGCGGCGGAGGACGACTCGGAACCTGTCCGACTGTCGGCCAGGTTTTCGGAGGCCGCTCCGGCGGCGGAGGACGGCTCGGAACCTGTCCGACTGTCGGACAGGTTTTCGGACAACCTGCCGCCGGCGGCGGGAGCGGAGAACCTCGCCTACGTCATCTACACCTCCGGCTCCACCGGGACGCCGAAGGGGGTGATGGTGCGGCACCGCTCGGTGCTGCACCTGCGTCACGCGCTCCTACGGACCGCCTACGCGGGGCGGCCCCCGGGGCTCCGCGTCAGCATCAACGCGCCGCTGTTCTTCGATGCCTCCATCGAGCAGGTGCTGCAGCTGTTGGGCGGCCACTGCCTGTGCCCTGTTCCGGAGGATCTCCGGTTGGAGCCAGAGCGGATGCTCGAGTGGCTGGAGCGGACGCGGGTGGACGTACTGGACTGCACGCCCGCGCAACTGAAGCTCCTGCTGGATGCGGGGATGCTGGACCGCCCCCGTCTGCCGTCACTGATGATGGTGGGAGGCGAGGCGCTGGACGAAGTGATGTGGCGGCGGCTCGCCACGACCCGGCGCACACAGGCCTTCAATGCCTACGGCCCCACCGAATGCACCGTGGACGCCACGGTCTGGGACATCCAGGGAACGTCCCACGCGTTGCCCGTCATCGGGCGGCCGCTGGACAACCTGCGCGCGTACGTGCTCGACGAACGTCTGGAGCTGGTTCCCTTCGGCCTGCCTGGAGAACTGTGCTTCGCCGGTGAAGGCGTCGCGCGCGGATACCTGGGCCGGCCGCACCTGACCGCCGAACGCTTCATGCCGGATCCCTTCGGCACGGAGCCTGGAGCGCGCCTGTACCGCACGGGCGACAAGGTCCGATGGCGCGAGGACGGAACGCTCGAGTTCATGGGCCGCCTGGACTTCCAGGTGAAGCTGCGTGGCCACCGGATCGAGCTGGGCGAGATCGAGTCCACGCTGCGGGCCCATCCCGGCGTCCGGGACGCGGTGGCCCTGGTGCGCGAGGACGTACCGGGCGACGCGCGCCTCGTCGCCTATGTCACGCCGGAAGCGGACACCACGCCACTGCACGAGCACCTGCGCAGGCACCTGCCTGATTACATGGTCCCGGCCACCGTCCTCGCCCTGCCCGTCCTGCCCCTGACGCCGAACGGCAAGGTGGACCGCAAGGCCCTGCCCGTACCGGACGCGTCATCGCGCCCCGCACGTGTCTTCGCGCCTCCCGCGACACCCACCGAACAGCGCCTCGCGACCATCTGGGAGGAGCTGCTCCGCGTGTCCGGCGTGGGCCGTCACGACAACTTCTTTGAGCTGGGCGGGCACTCGCTCCTGGCCACGCAGGTGGTGTCGCGCGTGCGCGTCCACTTCGGTGTAGAGCTGCGCGTCCGGGCCCTCTTCGAGACGCCGACCGTGGCGGGGCTCGCCCAGCGGCTGACGGACGCCGCATCCACGCTCGCGCTGCCGCCGCTGACGAGGACGCAGGGAGACGAACTCGCGCCCCTGTCCTTCGCGCAGCAGCGGCTGTGGTTCATCGACCAGTTGGAACCGGGCAGCCCGCTCTACAACATGCCCTTCGCGCTGCGGCTGTCCGGAGCGCTGGACGTCCCCGCCCTCAAGCAGGCCTTCGACGCGCTTGTGCAACGGCACGAAACCCTGCGCACGACGTTCGAGACCCACGACGAAACACCGCGTCAGCGCATCCATCCCGCGCCCACGGGGGTGCTGCGCACGGAGGACCTGGAGGCCCTCCCCACGGATGCGCGTGAGGCTGAAGTCCGGCGCCGCATGGACGCTGATGCGCTGCGTCCCTTCGACCTGGGCACGGGGCCCCTCGCTCGCTTCGCCCTGCTGCGGCTGGACACGAGGGAGCACGTGCTCCTGCTATGCACGCACCACACCGTTTCCGATGGCTGGTCCTTCGGAGTGCTCGTGCGCGAGCTGGTGGCGCTCTACGAAGCCTTCCGCCAGGGCCAGCCGTCGCCGCTGCCGGAGCTGCCCGTGCAGTACGCGGACTTCTCCCGGTGGCAGGCCTCATGGCTGGAAGGCCAGGTGCTGGACGGACAGCTCGACTGGTGGAAGCGGCGGCTCGAAGGGGCGCCGCATGCGCTGTTGCTGCCCACGGACCGGCCGCGTCCGGCCCGCCGCTCCGCACAGGGAGCACGGTGGCCCGTTCAGCTGACACCGCCCTTGAGTGACGCGGTGGAAGCACTGGCGAAGCGGGAAGGCGCCACGCCCTTCATGGTGCTCATGGCCGCGTTCCAGCTGCTGCTGTCGCGGTACTCCGGCCAGGACGACGTGCTGGTGGGCACGCCCATCGCGAACCGCCGCCACGCGGAGACCGAAGGCCTCATCGGCTTCTTCGTCAACACGCTGGTCCTCCGGGCCCGCTTCACCGCGGACACGTCGTTCCGGAAGGTCCTCGCACAGGTGCGCTCGACCACGCTCGGCGCGTACGAACATCAGGACCTCCCCTTCGAACGGCTGGTGGACGCGCTCCAGCCCGAGCGCGACCTGGGCCGCACGCCGCTCTTCCAGGCCCTCTTCGCACTGCACAACACGCCGGAGCTGGAGGCCACCCTCCCGGGCCTGACGCTGAAGGCGGAGGAGGTCCCCTCCTCGGCGGCGAAGTTCGATCTGGACCTGGCCCTCACCCGGCAGCCCGACGGCTTCCAGGGTGCGCTCACGTACAGCACGGACCTCTTCGATACCGCCACGGTCCAGCGGATGATGGAGCGCTGGAGCACGCTGCTGGAGACAGTCCTCGCCGAGCCCGACGCGCCCCTGGACCTACGGATGCTGCTGACGGACGAGGAGCTTCTCCGGATGCACGTCCCAGAAGCACCGGCGTCCCGTCCCTCCGAAACCACGGAGGTCGCCCCACGCGACGACATGGAGCGGGAGCTGGTGGCGCTCTGGGAGGAGCTGCTGGGCGTCCGGCCCATCGGCGTGACGCGTCCTTTCTTCGACCTGGGCGGTCACTCCCTGCTCGCCGTGAAGCTGATGGCGCGCATCCGGGAGCGCTTCCACCGCGAGCTGCCCCTGGCCGCCCTCTTCCAGGCGCCCACGGTGGAGACGCTGGCCCGGCTGCTGCGTCAGGCGCCCGAAGTCTTCTCCCCGCTCGTGCCCATCCAGCGCGAGGGCTCGCAGCGGCCCTTCTTCTGCGTCCACCCCGTGGGCGGCAACGTGCTCGCGTACGCGGCTTTGGCGAAGCAGCTGGGCCCGGAGCAGCCCTTCTACGGGCTCCAGTCCCAGGGGCTCGATGGAAGCCGTCCGCCGCTCGACACGGTGGAGGCGATGGCGGCGCTCTACGTGAACGCCGTGCGCACCGTGCAGCCCCACGGTCCCTACCGGCTCGGCGGCTGGTCCATGGGAGGCGTGGTGGCCTTTGAGATGGCCCGTCAGCTCCAGGCCCGGGGCGAGACCGTGGAGCTCGTGGCCCTCATCGATCCCAGCCCGGCGACGGACGACCGCGTGCCGCTCGACGTGGACGACGCAGGACAGGTGGCCGCGCTGTTCGAGCTCGACCAGGGACAGCTCGCGACGCCGGAAACGGCCACGGAGACAGGGCGCACGCTCCTGCACGTCTTCACCCGCAACCTGCGCGCCCTGAAGCACCACCGCCCCGGAACGCTCACCGGCCGCGTCCTCCTGCTCCTGGCGGGCGACAACCCGAAGCACGGGGACGACGGCTGGAGCGCGCACGTCCACGGCGAGCTGACGCGCGAGGTGCTCCCCGGCACGCACTACTCGCTGCTGCGCGCGCCCCACATCCAGCGGCTCGCGGAGCGTTTGACGGAGGCACTCCAGGGCGCGGCGCGGGACACGTCCCGGTAGGCCGGAGACCCGCACCGGCGCCGTGCCTCCCGCGCGGCGCCGGGGTTCGCCCGCCGCGATGTCCGTGGAGGGCTCTGAGGGGAGCATGACAGGCCGCCTCCTCGGAGGGGCCAGCGCGCGTGCCAGGACTGGCACGTTCGCGGCGCGGCCACGTCATCCGGCGGGCCGCGCTCACCCGTAACGCCCCGGAATCCCGACGGCGAGACCCTGGCGGCCCGCGTGGCCCCGACCTTGCGATGGGAAGGCTTCGCAACCTCTCACCGGAGCCCAGCCTCATGAATTTCCAGAAGCCTTCCGTCATCCCCCACCTCCCCCGCCGCGCGCGGCCCCTGACCTGGAGCCTCCTGGCGCTCGCCGCCGCCGGCTGTGGCGCCAGCGACAGCGCCAGCCCCGGCACCCTGGCGGAGCGCCCCCAGGCCCTCACCGAGCGGCCCACCCGCTGTCTGGACATCCGCACCGCCCAGCCCGGAGCGCCGGACGGCGACTACGTGCTGTATGTGGCGGGTGACCCCAGCGCGTCCTGGACCGTGTACTGCCACGACATGGCCGGCACGCCCGCCGAGTACCTCACGCTCACGCGCACGGACGCCGACTCCAACTTCTCGCGGTACACCGCCGGCGGCTCCTCCCCCGGCACCGACGTGCTCACCCACTTCACCCGGCTGCGCATCGACCCCGCGACCCTGCGCGTGGACACGGCGGATCAGACCTTCGCCTCCTCCACGGGCGCGCTGACGCACTCGCCGGACACCGTCACCGCGATGCCCTACGGCGTGGCCATGGCGTGCGGCGGCGGACAGGGCCAGGGCAACGTCGACCTCCGGGGCACCCCCTTCACGGTGGAGGCGCAGGCGTTCAGCGTGGGCGGAGCGAACGGGGCCGGCGCCGCCGTCTCCAGCGAGGACGGCCAGGTCGTCACGCTGTCCGGTGGCGGCATCTGCGGCTGGGTGGGCCCGCAGGGCAGCTACAATCCCTTCAACCAGCATGGCGGCCTGCTCCAGCTCCACTACCGCGGTGAGAACTTCCCCGCGACGTGCCAGGACGTCCAGGCGGCCCACCCCGGTGCGCCGGACGGCGAGTACGCGCTGTTCGTGAACAAGGACCCGCTGAAGCGCTGGACGGCCTGGTGCCAGGACATGGCCGGCACGCCCAGGGAGTACCTCTCCCTGGTGCACACGGAGGAGGGCGCCAACTACTCGCAGTACACGTCGGGAGGGAACTCGCCGGGCACCGACGTGCGGACCCGGTTCACGCGCGTCAGGCTGAACCCCGTCACCCTCGCCGTGGACACCGGGGACCACTCCTTCTCGACGTCCAGCGGCTCCCTCAAGCACGTCAACAGGGAGCTTGTGACGGCCATGACCTACGCGGCCGCCATGGGGTGCAGCCGCACGGGCATGGCCAACGTGGACCTGCGAGGCACGCCGTTCTCCGTGCCCACCGGCAACATCGGCCGGGCCGGCCCCTCCAGCGAGTCCTCGTGGTGGGCCTTCCACGACAACAACCAGGTGGTGGAGATGCGCGGCTACGGAGGCTGCGGCTGGGTGGGCCCGCAGGGCAGCTACAACCCCTTCAACAAGAACGGCGCCCTGCTGCCCCTGGCGTACACCGTGCCGCAGCCGTAGCCCCTGACGCTCAGGGAGACGGCTCCAGCCCCGCGCCGGGCTTCACCAGCACGGCGCGGGAGTAGGCCATGAGGAAGCCCAGGCGCATGGCGTTGCGCTCCGTGGGGATGCCGGGCGAGGACATGATGGCCGCCAGGTCACTGCCCTTCTCCAGCCCCCGCGCCAGCCGCGCGGCGATGAGCGCCTGCTGCACGCCGAGCCGCCGGTACGCGGGCAGCACCGACGTGCCGAACAGCGAGGTGAGCCCGTCGCTCACCTCGCAGCTGCCGGCCCCCACCGCCACGCCGTCGAGCCACGCCACGTACGAGTCCGAGGCGGGGTTGCGCGCCGCCTTCAATCCCATCTCCAGGAAGATCGCCGGCATCGACTCGCCCTCCGGGACGAAGCCGCTGCCGGCGACCTCCACGAACCGGTGCACCGCCGCGTCGTCGGAGGGATCCACCCGCTCGACGCGCAGCCCGGCGGGAGCGCCCCGGTCCAGCCGCGACAGGTCCTCCCCCACCTGCAGCGGCCGGTACAGCACCGTCTCGAACTCGCGCAGCACGAAGCCCCGGTCCGCCAGCCCCTTCAGCAGCGGCTGGGGCGCGAAGGGACTCAGCTCCGCCTTGGGCTCCACGCCACGCGACGCGAAGAAGTCCACCAGCGCGTCCAGCTCCGCGTCCGTGACGGCGCGCTCGAAGCCGTAGCCGCACGACTTGTTGATGTAGGACCCCACGCCGCCGAACGCCATCCAGCCGTCCGCGAGCGGCGCGGACGCCGTCGAAAGCGCCACCGCGGAGGTGGCCTGCTTGCGCTCGAACCGCCGGGCGATCTCCACCAGGTTCACGTCGTTCATCCTCCCCGTCTACACCGGGACGGGCCGCCGCGTCAGTGCGTCGCTGCGCTCACCCAGGCCCGTTGCCGTGGGGTGGCGGGGGCGAGGACAGCAGGCCGTCCAGCACGCCGTAGGCGTAGAGCGCCGCGAAGGCGTAGGCGCCCACGAGATAGGAGACGTTGAAGGCCCGGGCCGTGGGTGCGTCCTGGGCCGAGTAGCGGCCGTCCGGGCCGCGCAGGGACAGGGCCACGCCCAGGGAGACCGCGGACACGGCGAACGTCGTGCCCTGCCCTACCGCGAGCGCGGTGCCCTTGGAACGCTGGCCGTGCACGAGGTGGCCCACGCCGAACGGCACCAGGTACCAGCCTCGCGAGGCCGGGCGGGATTCGACCAGGACGGGAGCGGTGATGGAGGTCGTGGGCCCGGGCAGGAGCACGGGCGGGCGGAGTCGGGCGGCGCGCTGGACGATGCGGTCATGGCGCTGCGCGAGCACCCGTTCGAGGAAGGCGATGAAGTCCGGCGGATACACCAGGGGGTCCAGCTTCGCGTCGGGGTCGAGCGCGAGCCCCTCCACGGCCTCGTGCTCCGCGCGGGGCAGGTCCTCCTGGGCGTGGAGCGTCGCCGCGAGCAGCAGGTGGGCTTCCGCCTCCTCCTGGGGATGGGAGAGCCGAGGGGGCTGGAGCAGGGCCTCCAGCGCGGTCCGGGCGCGGGGCAGGTCGCCGGACTGATAGGCCTCGCGAGCGGGGCCCAGCGGAGAGGACGCAGCGAGCAACAGGGCGACGATGGCGGTCTTCATGGAGCGGCCCCCAGCACGATCGTGGTGTGGGTCCCCGCCACCGCGTCGAGCGATTGCCTCAGCACGTGGCCTCCCGGGTCGCGGACGGACAGGAGGTGTACCCCGTGCGAGAGCTTCAATGGGTCGCGCAGCGGGGCCACGCCCACCTCCACGCCGTCGACGAAGACGCGGGACGCCGCGGGCGCGACGAGGGTGACCTCCGCGTCGCGCACCCGGAGGGAGACTTCACGCGAGACGGTTGCGCCGGCAGCCACTTCGAGCACTTCCTCGACGGGCTCGCACAGGGGGTTGGCGAAGCGGAGCCGGTGCGTGCCGGGAGACAGCCGAAGCTCGCGCAGCCGAGGGGTGTAGCCCCGGCTCTGGCCGTCCACGAACACCTCGGCCCAGGGGCGTGTCGCCACCGTGAGCGTCGCGAAGTCCCGGGCATCCGGGACACGGACGGGCAGCTCGTCGCCGGGGGGCTCCGGGGACACGGGCCGTTGCGGAGAGTCCTGGGCGGGGCGGGCCAGCGGCGCTGGCGCTGCCCGAGGCGACCTGCCCGGAGCCTCCGGACGCGCGCCCCGGACCGGCGTCCCGGCGGCCGCCTGATGCAAGGGACGCGAAGGTCTTTGCGCTGAATCAAGGCGGGCGACGGCCACGGGCGCGGCGGAGGCCTCGCTTGTGGCGGGCAGGCCAGCGCCGGGCGGTGCCGAGGCGGCCGTTGTCGCAGTGGAGTCGTCACCGGGCGAGAGCGCGGCGGAGGCGGCATTTGTCGCAGTGGAGTCGTCACCGGGCGCGAGCGCGGCAAGGTCCTCCGACGTGGCAGGCGAGCCCGCATCAGGAGCAACTGGCACGGCGGTCTGCACCGTTGCCTCCGGATCCGTCGCGGGCGCGGACGCCTGCCCCGTGGCCACCGCCGGACTCCTGGCGCCACCCGCGCGCCATGCCCATGGCCCCAACCCGCCCGACACCGCCGCGAGCACCAGGGCCGCCAGGAGCGCTCGCTTGTGCTCCGCCCACGAGCGCGGGAGCGCCTCCCACGCGCTCCGGGCGAGGCCCTTCCTCATGGGCCGCGAGCGCAGGAGCGCCAGCACCTCGGGGGCCCCGGGCCGGAGCGCCAACGCGGCGTTGAGACACCGGGCAGCCCGGGCGCCCTGCCCCGCGGCGAGCAGCGCACGGCCTTCGCCCAACAGCCGCTGGAACCGGTCCTCGCGCCAGCGGGCCACGCAGGGCTCCGGAGCCTGGAAGAAGGCACGCGACGCTTCGGCGGGAGCCCCGACCCACGACCGCAGCACCGCCTCCAGCTCCTGCGCCAGCGCCCCACCCTCCACGGGCCTGTCACGCGCATCCCGGGCAAGACACCGCGCGACCAGCGCCGACAGGGACTCAGGCGTGCCCGGCGCGGCCTCCACCAACGGCGGCGCATCGCGGGTCATCACCGAGACCGCCAGCCGGGCACTGCCCTCCCCTGCATGGGGCGTCGAGCCGGTGCACAGCTCGAACAACACGACGCCCACCGCGTAGACGTCCGACGCCGGGGACCACGCCCCGGTATCCATGCGCTCCGGCGCCATGTACGGCAGCGAGCCGATGACGGCGCCAGTGCTCGTCAGCCGGGCCTGGTCCGCCAGCGCGGCGATGCCGAAGTCCGCGAGCTTCAGCGGCCCTCCACGCGCCACGAGCACGTTCTCCGGCTTGACGTCCCGGTGCACCACACCGCGCGCATGCGCCGCGTCCAGCGCGCGGGCCAGCTCCCAGCCCAGCAGCGCGACGGCCTCCGGCGGCAATGGAGCCAGGCGCCGCGCCAGTTCGCGCAGGTTCTCGCCTTGCACCCATTCACAGACGAGGAACGGGCCGCGCACGGCGTCCTGGCCAAAGTCATGCACCGCCAGGACGTTGGGGTGCTGGAGCGAGGCCACCACCTCCGCCTCCTGGCGGAAGCGCTCGGTGAAGCGGGCGTCCAGGCCCGGGTGCAGCACCTTCACGGCCACGCGGCGGGACAGCTGGAGGTCGAGGGCGAGGAAGACCGTCGCCATCCCGCCCCGCCCCAACTCCTGCTCCAACTGGTAGCGGCCGGCCAACAGTTCGCCCGTCATCGCGCGCGCAGTCTAGGAAGCGGGATCCGCGCGATCAAACCCCCGGGCGCCCTCACTGCTGGCACACGCGGAGGGTGGAGCCGGGGAGCTGCACGCACGTGCCTGCCTGTCCCCCGGGACACTCCGCATCCGACCGGCAGGGTTGGTGACAAATCTTCCCACGTCCCAGGTTCGCGCAGAAGCCGCAGCGGGCGCAGTCCATGGAGGTCTCGCAGGAGTCGCCCAGGTGCTCGGTGGGCAGGCCCTCGCAGGTCTCGACGCACAGGGACTCCGGAGCCGGTGAGCATTGGTAGCCCGTGGGGCAGCCCGGGTCGCAATCGCGTGTACAGCGTCCCTTCACGCAGTACGCGAACGTCGAACAGGCCAGGGGGTCGGAGCAGGGCTCGGTGAGGCGGGGGCCCGATTCGCATTCCCTGTAGACGTCGGAGCAGCGCTGCCCCTCGGGACACTCCCGGTCCGCGGCGCAGGAGCGCACGCAGGCGTCTCCCAAGCAGCCGGCGTCCACCTCCTCACGCACCTGGATGTCGAGCGGACACCCCGGGGCCACGAGCAGGACCAGCAGCAAGAACGAGAGTGGGAAGCGCATGGTGATCAGCTGCGAGGATGGGGGAGCCGTCCTCACTCCTCTTCCCCCAGGTATCGGAACACGGAGCGCACACCGATGCCCAGGGCCCGGGCCGCCTCCTTCTTGCTGCCTCCGCTGCGGGCAATGGCCTCGCGCACATAGCGCAGCACGAAGGCATCGCGAGCCTCATCCAGGGGCACCAGCGGTGCCGTGTCCGCGGCCAGGTCCAGGTCCTCGACGCCGATGAGTTCCCCCGACGCCAGGATGGCCGCGCGCCGCACGCGAGACACGAGTTCGCGAACGTTGCCCGGGAAGGGATGACCGCGCAGGGCCTCCGCCGCCTTCTGCGTGAAGCCCCGCGCACGCGCCCCCTCCTGCTTCAGGACATGGTGCGCGATGAGCAGCACGTCCTCACCGCGCTCCCGCAGCGCGGGCACCTCCAGGCGCACCTCGTCCAGCCGGAAGAGGAGGTCCTCCCGGAAGGCACCCCGAGCGACGAGCGCCTTCAACGGCTGATGCGTGGCGGCGACGACCCGCATGTCGACCCTGCGGGGACGATGCTCGCCCAGCCGCGTCACCTCGTGCTCCTGGACGACGCGCAGCAGGCGCGACTGGAGCGGCAGCGGCATGTCTCCAATCTCATCCAGGAACAGCGTGCCCCCATCCGCCGCCTCCACCAGCCCCGCGCGGTCGGAGGTCGCGCCGGAGAACGCCCCGCGAACGTGGCCGAACAGCTCCCGCTCGATGAGGGACTCCGGAAGCGCCGCGCAGTTGATGGCCACCAGCCGTCCGCGCCGGCCGCTCCGCCGGTGAAGCGCGCGGGCCACCTCCTCCTTCCCCGTGCCCGTCTCCCCCTGGATGAGCACATGCAGGGACGTGGGCCCCAGGCGTTCCACCTGCCGGTAGAGGTTCCGCATGACCGGGGACTCACCGATGAGCCCTTCGAACGTGGCCGCGGCGATGCGCTGCGTGAGGCTGTCCACCTGGGCGCGCAGCTCCGTCAGCTCCCGCGACGTGGCCAGCAGCAGCGCCGCGAGCGACGACAGCGCCATGGCCTCCTCCAGCTCGCGGGTCGAGAACGGAGGGCTGCCCAGGCGCCGTCCCAGGTACACCGCGCACAGGGGCGCGGAGCCCGCGCGAAGTGGCAGCACGAGCGCGGACGTCAGCCGCAACGCCAGGACACTGGGAGCCCCCGCGAGCGCCGCATCCGCCGCGATGTCCGGCACCAGCACCGGAGCCCCCGAGCCCACGACTTGCTCCACCAGACTGTCCACCACCGCCGAAGCCGGCACGGAGCCGGTGGCCCCCAGCACCTGCCGCCGGTCCCCCTCCACCGACACGAGGAACCCCACGTCCGCGGAGGTGACGTCCGCGATGCCCCGCAGCGCCGCCTCCAGCAGCTCCGACGCAGGGCGCTGCACGAGCAGCCGCGAAGCGAAGTCCGTCAGCACGCCCAGCAGGCGGGATGGCGTCGAGGAAGGCTCAACCCGGACCGGCGCCTCCGAAACCATCAGCGTGAGCGAAGCCCTGCCCACGCTGAAGGACTCCCCCGGCTCCAGCGGCGCCAGCTCCACCCGCTTGCCACGAAACCGGACGTCACAGTCCGCGCTGGCGGCGGACACCGTCCACCCGCGCGCGTCACGGAACACCAGGGCGTGGCTGCCCTTCACCCCCGGTGCGGAGAGGACGACGTCACACGCGGGCTCGGAGCCCACGGACACCACCGGCTTCTCCAGCGCGAAGGAACGGCCGTCCGGGAGGGTCAGGAAGAAGCGCACGGAGCGAAGGCCTCCAGGAGGAACCACCATGGAGCGTCCGACGTCTTCCACCTCCATCCCATTCATGCCCTTGAAGGGCCACGCAAAGACTCCCTCCGAGGCATGTCCATCGCCCATGGGAGGGGGGCCAAAAGACCCCGCCCTCCCCCGTGGATCCTTGGACAACCGCACGCGTGGCATGCTGTCGCGGTCAGCGGGATGTGTCGCCTTGGCCACCCGCACACGAGGTCCCATGTCCACGGCCATTCCTGTCCCGGCGGTTCCTCCGGTCCAAGTGGAGCTGCTCAGCGCACCCACGTTGAACTTCGCCATGGAGCAGAGCGGCGTTCCGCTCATCCGGGAGGCACTCATCCGGAATACAGGTGAGCGGGCACTGGGACCGACCACACTCGAGCTGCAGTTGCTGCCCGACCTGGGAGAGCCCCTTCAGCTCCCCGTGCCGCCACTGCCTCCGGGCGAGGAAGCCAACCTCGGGGTCATCGACCTGCGCCTGCCCGCCGGGCGCCTGCGCTCGGTCGTGGAGGCGGAGCGGGCCCAACTCCGATGGGCGCTTCGAGAGGACGCCACGCTCCTTCGCGAGGGAGCCCTGGATGTCGAAGTCCTCCCCTACAACCATTGGCCTGGAACGCGCGCCCCGCTGGGCCTGCTCGCCACCTTCGTCACGCCCAACCATCCCGTCATCCCCGAACTGCTCAAGGATGTGCGGAACCTGCTGGAGCAGGCCCTGGGCGACGGCGGCCTGAGCGGCTACCAGAAGCGCAATCCCAGCCATGCTCGGGCCATGGCCGCCGCGCTCTACGAAGCCGTGCAGGCCTTGAAACTCGGGTACGTGGAGCTCCCCGCCAGCTTCGAGTCTCATGGACAGAAGGTGCGGCTACCGGATCAGCTCCTCCAGGAACGCATGGGGTGCTGTCTGGACCTCACCCTCCTCTTCGCCTCCGCGTTGGAGGCCATGGGCCTCCACCCCCTGCTCCTGCTCGTCCAGGGCCATGCGTTCCCCGCGGTGTGGCTGATCGACGAACGCTTCCCGGAAGGGCTCGTGGAGGACGCGGCCCGGCTGCGCAACCTCGTCGCACTGGGGCACCTGCTCCCCTTCGACTCCTCCACGGCGGTGGGCGCCGGGCGTCCCCCCTTCGAGCGGGCCGTCAGCGAAGGACTCAAGCACCTTTCGGAGGACAGCCGCTTCGTGGCCGCGCTCGACGTGAGCGTCCTCCGGTTCGATCGCTACCGCCCGCTTCCCCTTCGCGCCGTGGAGGCCCCGCCCGCTGAGCAGGTGTCGACCGAGCCGGCGCACGCGCGCATCCGGACGATCCTCGAAAGCGCCGCGGCGGCGCCTCCACCCGTCGAACCGAAACCCCCGAGCGCCCAGGTCCTCACGCGCTTCAGCCGCTGGAAGGAGAAGCTGCTCGACCTGACGCTGCGCAACAAGCTGCTCAACTTCCGGCTCGACACGCGGAGCGCCCTGGAGCTCCACATGCCGGACCTCGGCGCGTTCGAGGACAGCCTGGCGGGAGGCGAGGCCTTCGAGATCATCCCCGCCCCGGACATGGACTCGCTCGATGCCCGTGAAGCGAAGCTCCTGAAGGCCCGGGGCACCGGGGAGGAGGTCGCCACCCGCCGTCGCGGCGACCTGGACAAGGGACTGATCCACTCCCCGCTCCGTGAAGCCGAACTCTGGTCCCGCGCCAGGTACCTGGAGCGCACGGCACGCACGGACCTGGAGGAAGGCGGCGCCCAGACGCTCTACATCGCCATCGGACTCTTGCGGTGGTTCGACCCGGGCGACCCCTCGACGGCGCGGCTCGCCCCGCTGCTGCTCTACCCCGTCGCCTTCCGCCTGGACCGCGCCCGTGAGCGACTGCGCATCGAGCGGCTCCCCGAGGAGCCCCTGGGCAACGTCACCCTGGTGGAGAAGCTCAAGCGCGAGTTCGGCCTCGACGTCAGTGCCTTGACTTCGCTCGAGCCCGACGAGAAGGGGGTGGACGTTCCCGCCATCCTCCGCGCCGTCCGCACCTCCATCCAGAAGCAGGCCGGCTGGGAGGTGCTGGAAGAGGCCCACGTGGGGCTCTTCACCTTCACCAAGTTCCTGATGTGGAAGGACCTGGAGGACAACGAAGAAGTCCTTCTCTCCAACCCGCTGGTCCGCCACATCGCCGCCGCCAGCACCTCCGCGCCACCCGCGAGCGGCACGGAGTTCCAACCGGAGCAACTGGACGCCGACGTCCCGGCCGGGGAGTTGCCCTGCGTCGTCAACGCGGACTCCACGCAGCTCGCCACCATCGCCTCCGCGCTCTCTGGACGCTCGTTCGTCATCCAGGGACCTCCGGGGACGGGCAAGTCACAGACCATCACCAACTTGATCGCCGCCGCGATTGCCCGGGGCAAGAGCGTGCTCTTCGTGTCGGAGAAGATGGCGGCGCTGGACGTCGTGTACCGGCGGCTCCGGGACGTGGGGCTCGAGGACTTCTGCCTGGAGCTTCACAGCCACAAGAGCAACAAGAAGGAAGTGCTCGCGTCCTTCGGCCGGGCCTGGGAGCGGACCCGGCAAACGCCCGTCCCACCCTGGAAGGCGCGTTCAGACGAACTCACCACCCAGCGGGAGGCGCTCAACGCCTACGTCCGGGCACTCCATCGGCCCTGGCCCCTGGGGCTCAGCTTCTATGGCGCGACCGGCCGGCTCCTGTCCCTGGGGGATGCCCCGGACGTGCACCTGAGCCTTCCTTCCCCTGGAGACCTCACGGAAGCGCGCTTCCGCGAAGCCAGTCATGAAGTGGAAGGACTCGCCAGCACGCTTCGCGCATTGAGGGCCCTGGGGCCGCATCCGTGGCAGTCGGTTCGCGGTGTCACGTGGACCCATGCCTTCGAGCAGCAGCTCCGAGACTCCCTGACCGAGACCCGCGCCGCGCTCGACGGCGTGGAGCAGACAGCCACCGCGCTCGCGGCCTCCACCGGCATCGACGTCCCCGGCTCGACGCAGGGTCTGCATCCCCTGGTCGAGTTGGGAGAGGTCCTGGCCAGTGGACCGGTGCCCTCCGTCGCGCTGCTGGATGATGCGTGGCCCGAGGTTTCGCGAAAGCTCCAGGAGCAGTCGCTCGCCCTGCGCGAGCAGTCCACTCGCGAAACCCAGCTGGCCTCGCGCTGGGGGACGGGGCTCCTCACCCTGGACCTGGCGGCCCTTCACGCCCGGTTCCAGAAGTGGGCCGGGGCCTTCTTCCTCTTCGCCTTCTTCTTCCTGCGAAGCGCGCGGAAACAGCTCGCGTCACTTGCCTCCAAGGGACTGCCCTCCAACCGCGACATCGAGAAGGACCTCGCCACCGCGCGACAGGTGCAGGAGTGGAGACCGAGGCTCTCCGACCAGGCCAACGCGCTCGCGACGACGCTGCGGGGCGTGCCTTCGCGGGACCTGGCACACGCCGAAGCGGTGGAGGGGCTCTCCACCCGCGCGTTGAGGGTTCGCGACCTTCGAGGAGTCCTGGGCGTCGACCGGGTCCAGGTCCCCATGGACGCGGCCTCCCGCGAGCTGCTGGCGACCCAGACCCAGGCGCTGCGAAGTGCCCTGGAGCGCCTCACGCGTGCCGAGGAGGCGCTGAGCGCCCTGGTGAAGACCCGCACCTGGGAGAGCACCGCCACACCACACCACCGCGCCTCCTTGCGCCGGCAGCTGGACGCCTGGCAGTCAGGACTCCGCTCCCTGAGGACGTGGTGCCTCCACCAGGCCCAGGCCGACAAGGTCCGCGCGCTGGGCCATGGGCCGTTCGTGGACGCGGTGGAAGCCCAGGGCCTCACGGAAGAGCAGTTGGGCACGGCCTTCGAGCGCGCGGTCCTCACCGCGTGGACCCATGCACTGAGGGACAGGGAGCCCGCGCTGCGTGACTTCGAGGCCCGTGCCCACTCCACCCGGGTGGAGCGCTTCCGTCAGCTCGACGGCGAGCACGTGGTCCTCTCCCGCCAGCAGGTGATCTCCACGCTGGAGCAGAAGTTGCCGTCAGGCGTCGCCTTCGCGGCGGAGAGCTCGGAGCCCGGCATCCTCTCGCGGGAGCTGCGCAAGAAGCGGGGACACATGCCGCTGCGCAAGCTGCTGACCTCCATTCCCAGCCTGTCCCGGCGGCTCAAGCCCTGCTTCCTCATGAGCCCGCTCTCCGTCGCCCAGTATCTGCCCGCGGACGGCCGTCGCTTCGACCTGCTCGTCTTCGACGAGGCCTCGCAGATTGGAACCCACGACGCCATCGGCGCGATGGCCCGCGCGGACCAGGCCCTCATCGTCGGCGACTCCAAGCAGCTTCCGCCCACCACCTTCTTCACCCGGGGCGAGGACCCGGAGGCGATCCCGGACGAGAACGACGTCATCGAATTGGAGAGCATCCTGGAGGAGGCCCTGGCGAAGCAGTTCCCCCAGCAGATGCTGGGCTGGCACTACCGCAGCCGGCACGACAGCCTCATCGACTTCAGCAACCGGCAGTACTACGCGGGCCGCCTCCATGTGTTCCCCGCCGCGCGTGCTCGCGTGGAGGACCTGGGCGTCAAGTGGCGCCACGTTCCGGATGGGGTCTATCAGTCCAAGCTGAGCGGGAAGTCCGCCGCCATCAATCCCCGCGAAGCGGAGGTGCTGGTCGCGGATCTGGTGAAGGCCTTGCGCCGCCACGCACCGCACGAGCGGACGTTCGGCGTCGTCACCTTCAGCGCCGTCCAGCAGCAGGTCATCCTCGAGCTGCTCGAAGCCGAGCGGGCGCGCTTCCCGGAGGTCGAGGCGCATTTCGCCTCGTCCGAGCCCGTCTTCGTGAAGAACCTGGAGAACGTCCAGGGCGACGAGCGGGACGAGATCTTCTTCAGCATCTGCTACGCGAAGGACGCCACGGGGAAGCTGCGCATGAGCTTCGGTCCGCTGAACCGTGCGGGCGGTGAGCGGCGCCTGAACGTCGCCGTGACCCGCGCGCGGTGCGCCCTGCGGGTCTACTCCACGCTGACGCATGATCAGATCGACCTCTCGCGGACCGCCTCGGTGGGCGTGCGCCATCTGCGGGACTTCCTCCGCCGGGCCGCTGAAGCGGACGCCCTCGCGGCAGCCGCGGCCGAGCGCGAGCCGACGGACGCGCTGGAGCAGCAGGTCGCGCAAGCGCTGCGCGAAGCTGGATGCACGGTGCACACCGACGTGGGGAGCGGCGGCTACCGGGTGGGCCTGGCGGTCGTCCACCCCGAGCGCCCTGGCGAATACATCCTGGGCGTGGAGTGCGACGGCCTCCGCTACAACTCCGCGGCGAACGCACGGGACCGCGAGCGGCTGCGTTCCGAGGTGTTGCAAGGCCTGGGCTGGCGGCTGCACCGCGTCTGGTCCCTGGGATGGGAGCAGGACCGGCCGGGACAGCTGGAGGCCTTGAAGGCAGCGGTCCAACGCGCACTGGAGGACGCGAAGCAGCCACGGCCCGCGCCCGCTCCGCCCCCGCTCGCCGCGGAACCGCCCCCGGTCCAGCCAGCCCACACCAGCGCCCCGGCCACGCCCCAGCCCGTGGTCGCCGGTCCCAGCGCGTCCGCCCAGGCCTACGTCCCGGCGACCCTGCGCGCCATGAAGGAGGGAGCGGACCTCTTCGCCACCGCGTCGGACGCGTCCCTGCGGGAGCACCTCCAGTCCGTCATCGATCAGGAGGCACCGCTCCACGAGGACCTGCTGGCCAGGCGCGTCCTGGATGCCTGGGGTCTGACCAAGCTGACGCCCCGCGTGCGCAAGAGGCTGGAGGAACAGCTCCAGGCGCTCGCGAAGCGCGGGAC
Source organism: Corallococcus exiguus (assembly GCF_009909105.1). Lineage (NCBI taxonomy): Bacteria > Pseudomonadati > Myxococcota > Myxococcia > Myxococcales > Myxococcaceae > Corallococcus > Corallococcus exiguus. The sequence continues at coordinate 431,201 of NZ_JAAAPK010000010.1, read as the reverse complement.
CGTGACGATCCAGGAGGAGTTCCTCTGGTCCACCAGCCGGGGGCCGGCGCGGTACTCAGGCTTTCGTGGCGCGCATCCCGAACGCGAGGCCGCTCACCTTCCCCCGGAGGAGGTAGCCAACGCCGCGGCGGCCGTGCTCACCCAGGCCCTGTCGCTGGAACGCGAAGACCTGCTCCGCGAAACAGCCCGCTGCTTCGGCATCCAGCGGCTGACCCGGGCGGTCATCCCGGTCCTGGAAGCCGGACTGACGCTGCTCCTTCAGCGAGGGCACTGCCAGGCCGAAGGAGAGCGGATGGTGTGGAAGCAATAAACCCCGAGGGACTGCGGCCTCACTCCTTCGTGAGGTCGTAGACCTCCTGGATGCTGTGCAGCGTCTGGACGAAGTCCAGCTTCAGGTCCTGGAGGATGCCGTTGCGCAGGTCGAACACCCACGAGTGCACGATGGGGAAGCCCCGCGCCAGGTAGGACTTCTGCACGGCGGCCGTCTTGATGATGTTGATGCTCTGCTCCAGGACGTTGAGCTCCACCAGCCGCTCGTAGCGCTTCGTCTCGTCCGCGATGCCGTCCAGCTCCTGCTTGTGGAACCGGTACACGTCGCGGATGTTGCGCAGCCAGGGGTTGAGGATGCCCAGGTCCTTGGGCTGCATCGCCGCGCGCACGCCGCCGCAACCGTAGTGGCCGCAGACGATGATGTGCTTCACGTCCAGCTGCCGGACGGCGTAGTTGATGACCGACATCACGTTCAGGTCGACGTTGTTGACCAGGTTCGCGACATTGCGGTGCACGAACACGTCACCCGGCGCCAGCCCCATGATCTGGTTGGCGGGCACGCGGCTGTCCGAACAGCCGATGTAGAGGAAGTCCGGCTGCTGCGACACCGACAGCTTGGTGAAGTAGTCCGGATCCGTGCGGAGCTGTTCCTCCGCCCAGAGCTTGTTGTTCTCGAAGATCTTGTCGTAGGGCGTCACGTCCAGGACGGTCGCACGAGCAGGCCCCACCGTCGAGCGGTCACTTCCTCCAGTGTTCACGCGCGGCCACGAAGCATCCAGTCCCAGTACAGGCGCGGCAGTCCGTACTTCTTGAGCAGCCACAGGTCGCGGCGCTCCACGAAGGTGTTGATGAACGGAAGGCTCGGCGCGGGCCGGCCGTCGTAGTCGAACTCGGCGAGCAGCATCCGCCCATAGCCCGTCACCAGCGGACAGGACGCATAGCCGTCGTACCGCGCGGTGGGCTCCCGCCCCTCCATCACGGCCACCAGGTTCTCCACGAGCACGGGCGCCTCCGCCCGGACGGCGGCGCCCGTGCGCGACGTGGGCAGGTCGCTCGCGTCTCCAATGGCGAAGACGTTCGGATGGTCGGGGTGCTGGAGCGTGTGCTTGTGCGCCTTGACCCAGCCCGCGTTCGGGCCGTCTGCATGAGCCAGCGCGCTGCGCTTGATGAAGTCCGGCGCACTCTGCGGAGGCGTGACGTGCAGCAGGTCGTACCCCACCGTCACCACCTCCCCGCGTCCGTCGCGCGTCACCGCGAAGAGCGCCTCACGGGTGTGCGCGCGCACCTCCACCAGGTCGTGGCCGAAGTGCGTCTCGATGCCGTAGCGCTCCACGACGCCCTCCAGCACGCGCGCGAAGGGCTGCACCGCGAAGAGCACCTTGCCCCCCGAGCCGAACACGACCCGTGACTTCTCCGCGAGCCCGCTCCGGCGCAGATGGTCCGCCACCAGGTACATGATCTTCTGCGGCGCCCCTGCGCACTTCACCGGCGTGGCCGGATGGGTGAACAGCGCCGTGCCGCCCTGGAACGCCCGCACCATCTCCCACGTCTTCGGCGCCAGCCGGAAGTCGTAGTTGCTGGACACGAACGGCGTCTTCAGCGCCTCGCGCAGGCCGCGCACCCGATCCCAGTCCAGCTGGATTCCCGGAGCGACCACCAGGAAGTCATAGATCAGCCGCGCGCCTCCGAGCGTGAGCACCTGCTGACGGACGGGGTCCACCTCCTCCGCCCGGTCCTGGATCCACCGCGTCCCCTCCGGGATGTAGTCCGCCTCCGGCCGCACGGTGCTCGCGATGTCCGCGGCGCCAGCGCCCACCAGCGTCCACAGCGGCTGGTAGAAGTGCTGCGCCGAGGGCTCGAGCACGGCGACACCCTGCACGCCCTTGCGCCGCAGCCGCGCCGCGACCGTGATGCCCGCGGTGCCGCCGCCGATGATCAGCACCCGATGGTGCTCGGAGACGGACGAAGGCTTGCGGGATGGGGACGCCTCGAGGCGCGCGGACAAGTGAGCGGTCATGAGAGCACGCCGCGAGCCTGCCCACGACACCCCCACCGCGCCAGCTGCCCTGCGAGGCGAGTGCGCGTTGGCTAGACCACATCAAATATCGAAGGACGTCCCTTTCTCGGAGCCCGCGTTCCAGCGGACACTCCGTGCGCTGCGCTGAATCCCCCGCTCCGCCGGCGGCCCCCGTGCAACGGAGATTCCGACATGCTCTTCCGCCAGCTCTTCGACTCCGAGTCCTCGACCTACACGTACCTCATCGGTGACGAGGCCACGCGCCAGGCCGTGCTCATCGATCCGGTGCTGGAGCAGGTGGACCGCGACCTGCGGCTCGTCAGCGAGCTGGGGCTCGTCCTCTCCCACGTCTTCGACACCCACGTGCACGCGGACCACGTCACCGCGTCCGGCACGCTGCGGGAGCGCACGCAGTGCCAGGTGGTGGCCGGGACAGGCGGGGCCCGTTGCGCCGACATCCAGGTGCGGCACGGCGACACGGTGCACGTCGGACGGTGCACCTTCCAGGTGCTCGCCACGCCGGGCCACACGGACGACAGCGTGAGCTACCTGCTGGGCGACCGCGTGTTCACCGGGGACGCGCTGATGGTGCGGGGCAACGGCCGCACCGACTTCCAGAACGGGAGCGCGAGCCAGCTCTACGACTCCATCACCCGCGTCCTCTTCCAGCTCCCGGACGCGACGCTCGTCTACCCCGCGCACGACTACCACGGGAACACGGTGACGAGCATCGGCGAGGAGAAGCGCCACAACCCGCGGGTCGCGGGAAGGAGCCGCGAGGAGTTCATCGAGGTGATGGACAACCTCCACCTGCCCCACCCCAAGAAGATCGACCTGGCCGTCCCGGCCAACCGCGCCTGCGGACGGACTCAAGGTCCGGCGCCAGAAGCCTGACCTCAGGCCGGCTTCGCCAGCGCCGCGTCAATGGCCTGGACCAGGCGCGGATCCTCCGCCGTCACGTCCGGAGCGAAGCGGCCCACGACGCGGCCATCCCGGCCGATGAGGAACTTCTCGAAGTTCCACTGCACCTCCGGCTTCGGGTTGGCTTTGATGCCGTAGCCCTTGAGGTTCGCGCGCATGGGCCCGTCGCCCGTGGCATCCGGGATGGCTCCCGTCAGCGCGTGGTAGAGCGGGTGCTTGTCCTTCCCCGCCACGGAGATCTTCGAGTACAGCGGGAAGGTCACGTCGTACTTCAAGGTGCAGAACTGCTGGATCTCCGCCTCGCTGCCCGGCTCCTGCCCATTGAAGTTGTTCGCGGGGAAGCCCAGCACCTCCAGGCCCTGTCCCTGGCGGCTCGCGTAGAGCTTCTGCAGGCTTTCGTACTGGGGCGTCAGGCCACACTTGGAGGCGACGTTCACCACCAGCAGGACCTTGCCCTTGTGCTGACCGAGCGTCCGGGGAGCGCCGTCGATGCCTTTGAGGGGGATGTCGTAGAGGTTCTGGCTCATGTTCACTCCTTCTGAGGGGGCGGCCACTCTAGCCCAGGCCCGCCAGGGGGTGGCCCCGGGCAGGTCCGGCAAAGTGCCAGCCCCGGTGTGGTGATTTGCGGCGGTCGCGGCGCGATGCAAGGCGCCCGCCCCTGGAGGGAACGGCTGGCCCGAGCCTTGCGTTGTGTGGACTCCCTCGCACTCCATGCACCGCCTCCTCGCCCCCCTCGTCCTCCTGCTCGTTGCCCTGGCCAGCGTGGCGGGCGGAGCCGTGTGGTTCATCCAGCGCGACCGGCAGGCGCTCGTGGAGCAGTTCGGGCGCGACCGGCAGGCCCAGTTGGAGGAGGCCGCCAGTGGCGTCGCCCGGTCGCTGGAGGACCTGGGGGACAACCTGCGCTTCGCGAGCGAGCTGCTCGCCCAACCCGGGTCCGCCGGAGACCATCACAACGAGCTGCGTGCCCTGTTGGAGTCCGTGGGCCAGTACCGGGCCATCGCCGTGCTGGGTCCGGACGGCGAGGAGCGGCTCTTCCTGGTCGACCACAAGTCGCGCCACCTGCCGAGGGAGGCCGTCCATCCTCCGGCGCTCGCGGACACCGCGCGGCAGGCGCTCACGGCTCCGGTGGGGCACGTCATCCCCTCGCCCCCCATCGAAGGCGCGTCCTCCGGTTGGATGCGCGTCTTCGCCATCCGCATCGACTCCGACACGCCCGGAGGCGGAGGCGTCGTCGCCATCCTCGTGGACACCGAACCCATCTTCGCGCCGCTGCGCATGGTGACGGTGGAGGAGAACACGCGGCTGCTCCTCCTGGGCGCCCACGGCACGCCCGCGCCCATGAGCGACCCGGCGCTCGCGTCCTGGCACCGGCGGCTGGGTGAACCCGAGGGGAAGCTCGTGCCGGGCTTGCGCACCCTGGTGGCGCGGATGCGCGCGGGCGCGTCCGGGTCGCTGCGGATCAACGAGGCGGAGGCCTCGCGCCTGGGCCTGGGGTCCGCGGACGCGGTGGCCACGTTCCGTCCCCTGCGCATGCGAGGCGAGGCCTCCTGGTCCGTGGCCACGCTCTCCTCCACCAGCGCCCTGCGCGCCCACGAGCGCACCCTGGTGCTGCGCCTGTCATTGGCCGCGCTCCTCGTGGCGGTGTTCCTGGTCGCGTTCGGGACCTACGTGGTGCTCGCCAACCGCCGGGAGGTGGCGCTCCAGGAGAGCCTTCGCCACGCCGCGAAGTTCGCGCACCTGCACGAGAAGACACAGAAGATCCTCGACCACATCCCCACGGGCATCCTGGCCCTGGACCGCGAAGGCCGCATCAGCGCCGTGAACCAGGCCTTGCGCGCGCGCCTGCCGGCCACCGCCGTGGGGAGCACCCTCCCGGAGGCCTTCCCCACCGCGCCCATGGCCGCGGTGCAGCGGCTGACGGCGATGGTGCTGGCCGCGCGGGACAAGGGCGCCGTGCACAGCCTGCACGGCGAACCGCTCAGCCTCTTCAACGACAAGGACCAGTTCAACGTCCACGCCGTCCCGCTGGAGCACGGCGACGGAGAGGCGAGCACGCTGCTGGTGCTGGAGGACCTGAGCAACGTGCGCATGCTGGAGGACCAACTCCTGCGCGCGGAGAAGCTGGCCACGGTGGGCGTGCTCGCCGCGGGCGTGGCCCATGAAATCGGCACGCCGCTGGGCATCATCCGGGGCCACGCCGAATACATGCTCCAGAAGGTGGGCGGCGTGGAGCACCCGCAGGGCCGGGGCCTCAACTCCATCGTCACGCAGATCGACCGGGTGAGCCGCATCATCCGCCAGCTCCTGGACCTGTCGCGCCTGCAACCCGCGCGGGCCGGCGTCGTCCCCCTGGCGCCGCTCGTGCGGGGCCTCCAGGAGCTGCTCGACGTGGAGGCAGAAAGGCGGCACGTCCACTTCGAGCTGGACGTGCCCGAGCGGCTGCCCAGCCTCGCGGCGGACGCGGATCAACTCCAGCAGGTGCTCCTCAACCTCGCCCTCAACGCCTGTGACGCGTGCAGCCCCGGAGGCCACGTGCGACTGAGCGCCACGACGTGCATGGCGGGAGACACCCCGGCGGTGGAGATCCGCGTCCAGGACGATGGCCGGGGCATCGCGCCGGAGCACCTGCACCAGGTGTTCGACCCCTTCTTCACCACCAAGAAGCGGGGCCAGGGCACGGGCCTGGGACTCAGTGTAGTGGCGCAGATCGTCCGCAACCACGGTGGCCAGGTGGGGGTCGAAAGCGAGCCCGGCCGGGGCACCGTCTTCACGCTGCGGTGGCCGGTGGCCGCCGCGCCCGGCTGGGAGGAACGGCATGCCGTCTAGTGCGCGCATCCTCGTGGTGGATGACCACGAGGAGATGGGACAGATGTTGAAGGAGCCCCTCACGGACGCGGGCTACCGCGTGGACCTGTCCACGGGGGGCGCGGACGCCATCGCCCAGCTGAGGGCCCGCGTCTACGACGTCGTCCTGTGCGACCTGCGCATGGAAGAGGTGGACGGGCTGGACGTGCTCGCGGCGGCGCGCCGGCACGACCCGGAGCTCCCGGTGCTCCTCATGACGGCCTTCGGCGCGGTGGAGAGCGCCGTGGAGGCGATGAAGCGCGGCGCCTACCACTACCTCACCAAGCCCTTCCGCCTGGACGAGGTGCTGCTCCACGTCGGGCGCGCGCTGGAGTCCCGCCGCATGAGGACCGAGCACCGCGACCTCAAGCGACAGGTGGCCCAGCGCGGCGGCCTGGGCTCGCTCCTGGGACACAGCGTGCCCATGCGGACGCTCTACGAGCTCATCGACCGCGTGGCGGCCTCGGAGGCGCCGGTGCTCATCCGAGGCGAGAGCGGCAGCGGCAAGGAGCTGGTCGCCAGGGCGCTCCACTCCGAAGGGCCCCGGAGTCAGGCGCCCTTCGTGGCGGTCAACTGCACCGCCCTGCCCCACGCCCTGCTGGAGAGCGAGCTGTTCGGCCACATCAAGGGCGCCTTCAGCGGCGCCACCACCACGCGCCGGGGCCTCTTCGTGGAAGCGGACGGAGGCACGCTCTTCCTCGACGAAATCGGGGACATGCCTCCGGAGCTCCAGGCGAAGCTGCTGCGCGTCCTCCAGGACGGCGAAGTTCGCGCAGTGGGCGCGGATGGCTCGCGCCGCGTGGACGTGCGCATCCTGGCCGCCACGCATCAGGACCTGGACGCGCGGGTGAAGGAAGGCCGCTTCCGGGCGGACCTCTACTACCGGCTCAACGTCGTCTCACTCCGCGTGCCGCCGCTGCGCGAGCGCACGGAGGACATCCCGAACCTCGCGGAGCACTTCGTGGCGCAGGCCCGCGCCCGCAATCCGCGCTCCTCCGTCACCGCCCTGGCCCCGGAGGTCGTGGCCACGCTCTCGCGCATGCCCTGGCCCGGGAACGTGCGGGAGATGGAGAACCTGGTCGAGCGCCTGGTTGTCCTGGGAGCGCAGCCCACCGTGGACCTGGCCCAGCTGCGCCTGCACACCTCGGAGGCCGCGCCGGAGGTCCACCCGCTGGCCGCGGCCCACGGACAGGTGGTGCCGCTGAGACAGCTGGAGGGTGAATACATCGCGTGGGTGGTCGCCCGCTGTGGAGGCAACAAGACGCGCGCGGCGGAGCTGTTGGGGATTGATGTCTCCACCATCCACCGCAGGGAGAAGACCGACAGCGGCGTTTCGCAACGCTAGAACGACGCGCTTTGCGAGTCATCGCGCCACCGCGCGCGAGACTCCAGACGGAAGGACCGCGGCACAGCCCTTGCTCATGTATCAGGGCATGAACCGAACCCACCTGGTCCTCCTGCTGTCAGTGATTGGCCTCACCGGTTGCGCGAGGCGCGCGGCCAACACGAGCACCGCCGACGCGGCGACCCACCCGCCGGCCCCGACCGCCAGCGACCGTGGCAACGCGGCGCGGCCCACGCCCGACGACGAGGAGCAGGCGCTCGCGGCGCTCAACGCCTCGCCCATCTACTTCCCACTCGACTCCTCCATGCTCCCGTCGGAGGCCACCGACGAGCTGTCGCGCATCGCCCAGGCCCTGCGTCAGCGAGGCCTCGCGAAGGTGACGGTGGCGGGCCACACCTGTGAGCTGGGCACGACGGAATACAACATCGCGCTGGGCCAGCGCCGCGCCGCCAGCGTGCGCGCCTACCTGGTGAACCTGGGCGTCGAGCCCGGGCGCATCTCCGTCATCTCCTACGGAGAAGAGCGGCCCGCGGACCCGAACGCCCCGGAGAAGAACCGCCGCGCGGAGTTCTCCTTCCGCCTGGCCGAACAGGCCCGCGCCGGCGATCTGTAAGCCTTTTTCGAACCCTCACCGCGACCCCACTCACATGAGCTCCAGCGAAAACGCCCCCCTCCCGCCGTCTGTCATCCGTACCCTGCGCTGGCCCCTGGGCATCGCCGCCGTCGTGGCGCTCCTGGGCGGTTCGAGCTACTTCTTCCTGCGCACGTCGGAGCCGCCTCCCGCCCCCACGCCGACAATCGCCGAGCCCACGCCTCCGGCACCGCCTCCGCCCCCGGCGGTGCAGCTCTCCGGCACCGACGTTCGCGTGAGGGACCTGTTGAAGGGACTCTCCAGCGACGCGGACTACGCGCGCTGGCTGTCCTCCGAGGACCTGTCCCGCCGCTTCGCCGCGTCCGTGAACCTGGTTGCCGAAGGCCAGAGCCCGCGCATGCCGCTTTCCTTCATGGCGCCCACCGGGACCTTCCGCGTGACAAAGCGTCACGGCCACACGGTGGCGGCGTCGGAAAGCCATACCCGTTACGACGGCGTGGCCCGCGTCATCACCTCGCTGGACGCGAAGAAGGCGGGACAGGTGTATCAGGAGCTCAAGCCGCTGCTGGACGCCGCCCACGCGGAGCTGGCCCCGCCGGGCCGGAGCCTGGATGCGACCCTGTCGCAGGCCATCGGACGTCTCACCCGGGTCTCCGTCCCCAAGACGCCTCCGGAACTCACGACGAAGGGAGCGCTCTACGTCTACGCGGATCCGAACCTGGAAGCGCTGGGTGCGGCGGAGAAGCACCTGCTGCGCATGGGACCGGAGAACATGCGCAAGGTGCAGGCGAAGCTCACCGAACTGGCGGCCGCCCTGGGCCTGCCGTCGCAAGAGCAGGCCCGCAGGCCGTAGCCCCCCTGCTTCTCCCGCCCACGGGGGCGTGCAAGGCTGTGCGGACCGCATGCTCTACACGCCCCGAAGCTTCCAGGAGCCGGACCTCTCCACGCTGCACGCGTTCATGAAGCAGCACGCATTCAGCACGGTCATCTCGCACGGCTCGGGGATCAACGTCTCGCACCTGCCGCTCATGCTGGTGCCGGACCGGGGCGACAAGGGCACGCTGCTGGGGCACCTGGCGCGCGCCAACCCACACTGGAAGGACTTCGACGGCGAGCGGCCAGCCCTCTGCGTCTTCCATGGGCCCCACGCGTACATCTCACCCACCTGGTACAAGGTGCAGCCCTCCGCGCCGACGTGGAACTACGCGGTGGTTCACGCGCTCGGCCGTCCGCGAATCATCGACACGCAGGCGGAGCTGTCGAAGCTGATCGACAGGATGCTGGCGGAGTACGAGCCCGCGAGCGGAGCCCCCGGCCACGCGGCCCACCTGCCGGAGGAGGTCCGCGCGCAGCTGCTGGAGCACATCGTCGGCTTCGAGCTGCCCATCGAGGAATTGCAGGGCAAGTTCAAGCTGGGCCAGAACCGCTCCGCGGAAGACCAGGCGGGAATGATGGAAGCGCTCGCGGGCCAGGGCGGCGATGCGCTGGCCCTGCTCGAGCTGATGCGTCAGCGCTCCCACCAGGACGGAAACGACTGAACGGCTGCATGCCCGCGTCAGCGCGGCGGGTGACCTGCCTTCGCACGGCCTGACTGCTTCGCGGACTGGCAGGAGACGCACCCACGGCACAGCTTTTGGATTGCCATGGACGTCCCCGCCTCGCTGCTCGACTTCTCGCTGGTCCAGGGAACATCACTCGACCGGCGGCACCGCTTCCCCCGTCTCGACCGGGTCTCGATGCCCGTGCGCGTCGCCAGCCTGATGCTGGTGAGCTGGCTGCCGCTCCTCGTCCTGTCTCTCCTGGAGGGTGGGCCGACGGCACACGCCTTCCTGCGCAACGTGGCGACCCATGTCGAGTTCCTGGTGTCCCTGCCGCTACTCGTCGCGGCGGATGGATACATCGACATGCGCCTCGCGGCGGCCGTGCGCCATTTCGTCATCTCGGAGATGATTGATGCGCAGCACCTGCCCCGCTACGAGGCCATTGCTCGCGACGCGATGCGGGGGCGGCGAAGCGGCGTCATCGAGGCCGGGTTGATGGTCCTCTCCTTCGCCGCGTCCTTCGTGCACCTGCCCTACCTGCCGAACCGTCCGGCCTGGCTCCATGCGGAGCCTGGGGGCCCGCTCACCCTGGCCGGGTGGTGGTACCTCGCGGTGAGCATGCCGATCATCCGGTTCCTGCTCCTGCGCTGGCTGTGGCGGGCGATCCTATGGGCGATATTCCTGTTCAAGGTCTCCAGGCTGCCGCTCTCTTTCGTGCCCACCCATCCGGACTCGGCGGGCGGCCTGGGCTTCCTGGGCACAAGCCAGGCCAGCTTCTCGGTCATCGTCCTCGCGTTGTCCGCCACGCTCACCGCGCAGCGCCTGGCGCACGCCTCCACCGCGAACTTCACGGGCTACGCCCTTCACCTGTTCGCCTTCGCGCTCATCTGCCTTGCCGTCGTCTTCTCGCCGCTGATGTTCTTCTTCCGTCAGCTCCTGCTGGCGAAGCGAAGGGGGGACCATTCCTATTCGGGCGTGGCGGCCTGGCACTCGCGGCGTTTCGAGCGGCGGTGGTTCCACCACGAGCTACCGCAGGGACTGGACCCGCTGGGCGCGCCCGAGTTCTCCTCGCAAACGGACCTGAATACGTCCTTCAACGTCGCGCGAGGCATGCGCTGGTTCCCGGTGGACATCCGCGCGGCGCTGGCCGTCGTCGTCGCGGCCATGGCGCCCATGGTGCCCCTGCTCCTCGCCGACCGGCGCTTCATCGAGGTGATGCTGGCGCTCGGCAAGAGCATTCTCTGACGCCGCGACAGCGACCTCGGAGCACGTGCGCCCGGACAGCGGGAATGGGGCCGCGTTCACAGCTGGGTCGGGCGCGAAGGGGTTTCCTCCCGGACGATGAGCAGCCCATCCATGACCGTTGCCCAGGGGGCTTTCATCCACGAGGTATAGGTCAGGGGACGGGCCACCCTGGGCCCCAGCTCACGAAGCTGGCGCCCATCCAGATATCGGGTGTCCCCGGTGTGGTTCGCGAACGCCTCGGCCTCCAGCGAATCGGGGGTCGCGGGTGCGAGGACAAACGTTCGGGCACTCGCGCCGAGGGAATGGCTCCCGGAGTTCGCGGAGAACCCCAGCACGAAGGACTGCTCCCCGAACCGCTCACGGACATAGGTCCCCAGGGGAATCCGCTGCCGATCGTCCGCCTCCACGCGCGTCATGTCCTTCGCGGCATGAACCGTGGCGGTCCAGACAATGGCCTTTCGGGGCTGGGAGGACTGGGACAGGAGCCACTCCAGATTCATGAACATGGAGCGATCTCGCGCGTTCTCATTGCTCCAGTCCCGAGGCCCATCAGGCTGCTCCAGCGCCCGGGCCCGCACGGCGGCCTCACGGGTGAAGTTCCGCACCAGATTGCGGGCCATCTGCAGCTGCTCCAGTGTCGCGGGTGTTCCGGGCCTGGAGAGCGCCGACTCCCAATCCTTCAGGCAGCCCAGGAGGACGTTCGCGGTCTCCGCTGTGTACGGGTGGGCGTCGTCATACCGCCAGGCCAGGTGCCGTTCGAGCTTCACTCCGCACTCCGCCTGCCCCGAGCTGTTGAACAAGGGGATGAGCTCACGCGCCATCTCGTTCTGCGCCCAGGTGCCCCTGTTGAGCTGATCATCGATTCCGCCGACCGCGAGGCTGCCCGCCCGGAGCCGCCCGGACAGGAACGGAATCAGGGGTGCCATCTCCGGACTGGCCCACATCCCGCCAATGGCAGCCACGAGCATGTCATCGCTGACAGACTGGCCCGCCTTCAGCAGCGACTGGATGCGGAGGAAGTCATAGGTGCCTGTCTCGATGAAGAAGGCGTCGAACTGGCACTCCTCCACCAGCCTGCGGGTCAGCTCCACCTTGAAGGCCACGGTCCTTGCACTGCCGTGGTAGGAGTCCTCCCCCAGCAGCGCCATCTGCTTGCCGCAGAGTTCCTGGATGATCCGGTCGGTGTCGGAGACCCGAGGGGCCTCACTTCTGGGTGACGAGGCACAGCTCGAAAGCAGCGGGAGCAGGAGCAGCAGGTATCTCATTCGCGGCCCTTCCATGTGCCGGCCATCATGACCCAGATGGCCGGCGGTTGGAGTGGCTTTAGAGCAGGCACTTCAGGGTCGAGGGATCACACTCGTAACCCTGGTTGCAGTACTTCAACTCGCAACACGGCTGCTTCCAGGCACCACAGCCCGGCTTGTTCTGGGCGGAGACGTCATCCGAGACCGCGTCCGTCGTGGGCGCCTGGACATCGGCAGAGACGCCTTCCGTCGGGTCGACGTCCGCCGTCTCCGTTCCACCGCAGGCCAGCGCCAGGGACAGTCCCATCACAACGAAAGCACTCTTCACGATACGCGTCAGCATCGGGAACTCCTCTCGGTGAGAACCGCGCCTGCCTGAATATCGAAAACAAGCATGCGCGCGCAATCCAATGCCTCACACGCGAACCATCCCGTCGCAAAGGGATTGAAGCCCGGGTGTAGAGCTTCACATCGCCCTCATTGTCAAACCTGGGTTCAAAGCCCATTCACGTCCGGCCTCCTGGCCACGGGCGGGATACGGGCGTACCCCTTCAAGCATGAGACCTCTGTCATGCGTCCTCTTCGCCTTGGCCCTCCCCCTCGGGTCCCCGATGGCGGCGACACCGGTCCAGGGAGGCCCGGAGATCGCCATCTCGCGCGGCGGCTCGCGGCCAGTGGAGCTGGCGGAGGCCGAGCACTTCACCGGCACCGTGCACCGGCAAGCCCTCTTCGGAGCGAAGCCGCCCGGGCGGGCGACGGGTGGCTCCGTCACCTTCGAGCCCGGTGCCCGTACCGCGTGGCATGTCCATCCTCTGGGACAGACCCTCGTCGTCACGGCCGGTACCGGATGGATCCAGCGCTGGGACGGCCCCGTTCAGGAGTTCCGGGAGGGCGACGTCGTGCGGATCCCCGCGGGCGTCAAGCACTGGCACGGCACCACGGCGACCACCCGGATGAGCCACATCGCCGTCCAGGAGGAGCTCGACGGCAAGAACGTGACCTGGCTGGAGAAGGTCAGCGACGAGCAGTACGCCAAGGGGCCGTCCGCGGCCCAGGGAGCCATGAACATGAAGAAGGAACCGTCCGCGCTGAAGAAGCAGATGGGCGACTTCGCGCCCAAGATGGTGCAGCTCACGGATGACGTGCTGTTTGGCGACGTCTGGGAGCGCACGGAGCTCGCGCCTCGCGACCGCAGCCTCGTCACCGTCGCCGCGCTCACCATGGGCGGCAACACCGAACAGCTGCCCTTCCACCTGAAGAAGGCCCGGGAGAACGGCGTCTCGGAGCCGGAGCTCGTCGAGGCGCTCACGCACCTGGCCTTCTACTGTGGCTGGCCCAAGGCCCTCTCCGCGATGAACGTCGCGAAGGAGACGTTCAAGACGCCAGCCCCCGCGAAGGACCCGTCCCAGAAGTAGAGGATCGGCCCATGCCCCACGTCACCGTGAAGCTCTACCCCGGCAAGTCCGAGCAGCAGAAGACCCAGCTCGCCGAGCGGATCGTGAAGGACGTGATGGAGGCCCTCGGCAGCACCGAGGGCGCCATCTCCGTCGCCATCGAAGAGGTCTCCCCGACGGACTGGCCGGAAGCCGTCTACCGGCCGGAGATCGCCGGCCAGTGGGACCGCCTCTACAAGAAACCCGGCTACAACCCGCTCAAGTAGTCCGCGGGGTCGTGGCCGCTTCAGCGCTCGGCGAAGGCCTTCTCGGTGACGTAGTGGCCGGCCTCTCCGGGGGTGCCTTCCCGGAAGCCGCGCTCCTCCAGCATGGTCGTGAGGTCCGAGAGCATGCCGGGGCTGCCACAGAGCATCACCCGGTCGACCTCCGGGTTCAGCGGCGGCAGGCCCACGTCCTTGAACAGCTTCTCGCTCTGGATGAGGTCGGTGATGCGACCCGTGTTGCGGAAGTCCTCGCGCGTGACGCTCGGGTAGTACGTGAGCTTCTGCTTCACCAGCTCCCCGAAGAACTCGTTGTGGGGCAGCTCGTGGAGGAAGAGGTCGTGGTAGGCCAGCTCCTCAGCGCGGCGGCAGGTGTGCGTGAGGATGACCCGGTCGAACTGCTCGTACATCTCCGGGTCCTTCACCAGGCTGAGGAAGGGGGCCAGGCCCGTGCCCGTGCTCAGCATGTAGAGGTTCTTGCCGGGCAGCAGGTGCTTGAGGACGAGCGTGCCGGTCGCCTTCTTGCTGACCAGGATGTTGTCGCCCTCCTTCAGGTGCTGCAGCCGGGAGGTCAGGGGCCCGCCGGGCACCTTGATGCTCAGGAACTCGAGGTGGTCGTCATAGTGCGCGCTCACCATGCTGTAGGCGCGCAGCAGCGGGCGGGCCTCCACTTCCAGGCCGATCATCGTGAACTGGCCGCTGGCGAAGCGGAAACCCGGGTCCCGCGTGGTGACGAAGCTGAAGAGGGTGTCAGTCCAGTGGTGCACGCGCAACACGGACTCCTTCATGAGACTGCTCACGGTTGTTGCTCCAGAAGAGGGCCGGCGGCGTTCTAGACCACCCGAACGCGCCAGTTAACGGGCGATGTTGTGCGACAGATTCCCCCCTCCGTACCAGAGGAAGCAGCCCGGCGGGCAGCCTTGCGCTTATCGGCGGGTTCAGGTCTCCAGGGGGTCCGCCGGCCAGGGCGGGCCTTCCCCTGTCCCCTTGTGAAGCCCGCCGCGCCTACAAGCGGGGGGCGCTTTCCCCGGCAGCGCCGCTACTTGAGCAACCCGAAGCTGTGCGACACGGCCACGCCCACCAGCGCATCCCTCAGGCTGGAGGCCTCGCCCGTCCAGTTGACGGACGCGCCGAGCACCGTGTTCTTGTCCAGGGCGAAGCTGGCTTGGGGGCCGAACTTCACGCTCGATGGGTTCTCCCCGCAGCTCTGGAGGCATTGGAGCACCTTCGCGCCCGCGGACAGCTCCAGCCGCTGCTTCAGGAATGCCACCCCGGGTCTCCAGGCCAGGCCCACACTTCCTCCCGCCTGCCAGGCTCGCTCCACGCGAAGGCCGCCGTCCTCCTGCGGAAGTTCCCGCAGTTGCGACTCCATGTCCGCGTTGATGATGAGCGACGTTCCGCTCCAGAGCTTCTGATCGTAGGCAACGTTCGCGGCCAGCCGCTCCAGCCGCTGGGAGCGGAACCCGTAACCCACGCTGGCCCCCAGGCTCAGACCGGGGCGGATGCGGGCAATCTCCGAGTCCTCGGCGGCGGTGCGCTTCTCCAGGCACGGAGCCAGACCCTCTTCGCTCTTGTCCTTCACCTCGGCGTCACAAGCCTCGTAGGCCTTCACGGAAGCATCCGAGACCCGCTGCCAGTCCGCGGTGGAGAAGGTGCGGACGTCCCGGAAGGGCGCGGCCCACTTGAGGGAGAAGGATCCGATGCCGTCACCAATGCTGTAGGCGCTCGCCACCTGCAGGTTCGTCAGCTTCGGATTGCCCGGAGCCCATAGCGCGCCGGGTGAGAAGCCGACCGACAGCACCGTCCCGGTACTGCTGGCTTCACTGGAGAACTTGAACGACTCACCCACCGTCGGCCGGCCGAAGAGCGCCGTCGAGGAGGAGGCCATCCACGGGTCCACCGTGGGCTGACTGTCGCGCTTGGCCGCGGAGTCGGTGGCGTTGACCGCGGAGATCTCGGGAGGAAGGTCCTGCGCGCTGGCACTCGAGGCCAGCACTCCCGCGAGCACGATGAGCCCTCTGCTGAATTGCTCGGAGCGGATGCGCATGCTCATGACTGCCCCCCTCCGAAACGCACGGTGCGGATGAAGCTGTCGTCGTTCGGGCTGCCAGGGTCATTGTCGCGGCCCTGGTCCAGCAGCTCGCGCTGGCCGCCCACGTCCACCCAGAGCTGGTACTTCCAGCCTCCGATGAGGAAGCGCATGACCGCTACCAGCTCGTTCTCCGTCCCGGAGGGCTTCAGCATCGATGCGGGGATGGGGAGGAAGAGCCGCCCGCCGGAGAAGATGCCCCTCGAGCCGGGAACGGGCACATTGTTGCAATACAAGTAGAGACTCAGCGGGGCGTTCTCCGGGTACCACGCGAAGGCCAATTCCAGATGCGGCGCGGTCGCCGCCACCACGTTCTGCGGCAACAGCTGCGCCAAAGGCGCATCTAGCGTCCGCAGGCTGTGCAGCAGCTCTCCTGCTTGCGCGTCCACGACGAGCGCGTGCTGGAGCTGACCGCGCAATGACTCGTAATGAGGCAGCAGCGAAGCATTCTTCGATGGCATGTTTCCCCCTGGGCGGAGTGGGCGACGCCGGGCCTGGCGCTCCGTCCGTCATCCAGAGGACAGCAACCGTCGTGCCGTCACCGTCACGCGCCGACCCGCGAGGGAGAACGCGGTGGCGGGAGCAATCCACCCAGTGCACATTGGCCGGCTTCAGCCAGGAGGCACGGGCACGATGGACGAAAGCGTCCGAGGCCCGCGGGCTACTCCACCTCGGGCGGCTCGTCCTTGCGCTCCAACCGTCTCTCTACTGCTTTACGACCGATGCCAAGCAGCCGCGCCGCGCCGCTCTTGTTGCCGCCAGCGAGCGCCATGGCCTCGTTGAGCAGGGTGGACTCGATGGCCTCCAGCTTGTTCGCCACGGGCAGCTGCAGGATGGCGCGCGCCATCGCCATGAGACCGTCCTCGGCGGGAACCGGGCCCTGCGAGGGCTCCAGATAGGCAGCCACCGTCTCCGCGCCGATGGGATCCTCGTCACAGAAGACAGCAAGGCGATCGATGAAGTTGCGGAGCTGCCGGACGTTGCCCGGCCAGGATCGCCGGGACAGGGCCTCCACTGCCTCCTGGGAAAAGCGCAGCGGGCGCGGCTGCTGGCGGCAGAAGTGGGCCATCAGCGCGGGGATGTCCTGGGTGCGCTCGTCCAGGGAGGGCACGCGCACGTTGAGGACATTGAGCCGGTGATAGAGGTCCTCCCGGAAGCGCCCCTGGCGCACGCGCTCCTCCAGCTTCGCGTGCGTGGCGGCCACGACCCGTCCCTGGAAGTGCTCTTCGGCGGTAGCCCCCACCCGGCGGAATCGCCCGGTCTCCAGCACGCGCAGCAGCTTGGCTTGAAGGGACAACGGCAGCTCGGCCAGCTCGTCCAGGAACAGCGTGCCCCGGCGCACCGCGGTGAGGTAGCCGTCCTGGCGCCGATCCGCCCCCGTGAACGCACCCCGCTCGTGGCCAAAGAGCTGGGACTCCATCAGCAGCTCCGGGATGGCGCCACAGTTGAGGTCCAGAAGCGGATCCGCTGAGTTCGGACCCAGCGCGTGGATGGCGCGCACCACCACCTCCTTGCCCGCTCCCGTGGGCCCGGTGACGAGCACCGGCCGATCCGAGAGGACGACGCGCTGGATGGCGGTGCGCAGCCGGCCAATGACTTCAGAGGTGCCCACCAGCCCCTGGATGCCCGTCTCAGGGGTGAGGCGCGCCCGGAGGCGCAGCACCTCGTGCTCCAACCGGCGCCGGCTGCCCAGCCCCTGGATGATGGGGAGCACCAACTCCTCGCACAGCTCGTCCTTGAGGATGTAGTCGTACGCCCCCGCGCGCATGGCCGCGCGGATCTCCTCCATTTCGCTGGAGGCCGTGACGACGACGGGAAGCGCCGTGAACTTCTCGCGGATCTCCGCCACCAGCACCAGCCCATCCCGATTGCGGGCGTCCGCGTCCAGCCGCACGTCGATGAGCCCGATATCGATGGCGGTGGTTGTCAGCACCCTCCGCGCTTCTTCGAGCGAGGACGCCTCATGCAGCACCAGTCCCTCCTGCGTGGACAGGATGCTCGCGAGGATGCGACGCGCACTGCGCTGGTCGTCAACGATGAGGATGTTCATGGGCCAGTCGGGTTCGTACTCCTGCGGTCCAAGACACCGCAAGCCATGTGCCACCGGCACGGAATACCCTCGCATGTGGTCCCGGCCCCAACGCCCGGAGTCGTGGACGGAACCGACCAACCATCGCGCGACACTGGTCGGAAACGTCCACCCGCACGACGGAAGCCCGCGGCGCCCCCGTGGGACAAGGCATTGGTTCAATCCTTGCCATGGCAGGCCTTCGCGCAGTGCCAAGGGAGGGGAATCGCCATGACGGACGAGAAGAAGACGAACGAGGCCACCGCTGAGGAGACACAGAGGACCCCCACGACCGTTCCCAACAGGGTCGCCGACGATCAGCGAGAGACGGTGCGCCGGGTGCTCAAGGCGCTCTTCAACGAGAACGACGGCGGCCAGAACGTGAAGGCGCTGCGAGATGCCTTGTTCATCAAATCGACCGGTCAAGCCAAAGTGGAAGCCAACGCGATCCTGGCCTCATTGAACGCTGTCGACGGCACGCCCACGGATGCTCGCTTCAACGACAAACAGCGCGCGGGGCTCAAGGCCCTGCTGTCCGAGCTGAAGTACGCGCCCATCTCGCCCATCGGGCCCTACGCCCAGCCCGACTTCCGCAACCGCATCTCACAGGACGCGCTGCACTTCTGGCGCGAACTGCTCTCCAAGGAGCCGGGAGAGGTGGAGGACTTCCACCTCCGGATCAGCGACTACGCGGCGGATCCGGGCAACCCGACCCGGCTCCAGCGCGTGCTCGAGACGATGCGCGCGTATGCCCCAGAGGGGACGTGGGGACAGAGGCACGCGAACGCGCTCGCGGCGGTCAACACCCGGAGCAGCGAGTTCCGAGGGTTGGCCTGGTACCACTTCGTTTCTGACATCTGGTGAGGGGGCCGCCATGAGCATGGACGCGACCTTCCAGGAAGTCCTCCGCCGCCTTCCGACTCCGCTCCAGGACTACGGACAAACCCTGCCCCACCGTCTGGGCATCACCCAGGAGCCCACCGGCGCCTGGGAGGAGTTCTGGGTGCTCGACATCAACCGCGACCTTCCCGGGTATGTGGCGGAGGATCCAGAGCACCCCGGCACCCGCCTCGTCTCCGACGCCACGCTCGCGCACTACCGCGCCGCGCACCACTGCGCAGCCATTCATGGGCTCATCGCTGACCGGCTCGTGGATTGTCAGGTCGCTCCCGACATGGGGCTGCTGCTGTTTCGCGGCATCTTCCTGCGTCAGTGGGAGCGCGAGCTGACGGCGGCCACGGGCGACCGACGGGTGGCGCGCGAGGCCCTCGCGCGGGCCCTCACCTCGCTGCGTCGCGGCACCGCGCTGGAGCTGCGGACGATGGCGCGGCGTGAGCTGGACCCGCGCACGTACGCCATCCAGACGCGAGAGAAGCTGCGCTGGGGAGGAACGGCGGCGAGGTGCCTGCTGCGGCAGACCGGACAGGCGCGGCGGGCTGAACTGCTGGAGCGCAGCTACGACCTGTTCTGCTTCGCCTTGCAGTGCATGGACGACGCGCTGGACTGCGCCGAGGACGAGCGGACGCGCGGGGTGAGCGTCCCGTCGGTGTTGGGCCTTCCCTCCGGGAGCCTCGTCCGGGCCATGCCGGCGCTGCTTGACTCCGCGATCACGCTTGCGAGGGAGGCCCGGCTGGAGCGACTGGCCTTGTGGCTGGGGAGCTTCGCCAGGCTCGCGCACGGGATCCGCCCCGAGGGCGATGCCGACAGGAATGAAGAGCTCGGGCGGCGGCTCGCCGTCGTCGCGGAGGGGGCGCTATGGGCCTGAAGCACCTCGGATACGCGCGAAGGGTCATTCTGGACGAAGAGCTCGATGAAGAGCTGATGGCCATGTATGGCGACAAGACGCTCGTCGTCTGGTCTGGCCCGGGGCTCGACGGTCACACCCCGCAGGCCGTCATCGGAGACCTCCAGCTCTACCTCATGGGGCAGCATGAGGTTCCTCCACCCGGCCCCCAGCTCGTCACCGCGCAGCCCGTCCTGTGCGCCCGCCGGGGAGGCCTGGTGCTCTCCACCGAGGACAGGGTGGATGGCTTCGTCGGCATCGATGACGAGGTGTGCACCGAACTCCCCCTGCTCGACCTGTGGCAGGGCGCGGGAGGAATACCCAAGCACGGCGAGATCCCCGAGCCCCAGGTCGTCGCCCACGAGGAGTCACTGCTCGTGTCCGCGCTCGACCTCATCGGGCTGACGCAGGCGAATGCCCTCCTCGGACCGGAGCACCCCACGCCCCGCATCGCCATCATCGATGAGTCTTTCTCGGGACTCCCCGATGAGCTCCCGGAGGGCTTCGAGCCTCCGGTCTTCCATGGGCTGCCGCGCCCGCTGTCCAGGTACCGGGGCCCCACCGAGGTGGGCCATGGCACTCGCATGGCGGCCACGCTTCAGGAAGCCCTGGGCCCCACCGTCCAGCTGGGGCTGTTCCGCCTCGTTCCCACCGAAGCAGATGTGCACAGCTCGTGGCTCGCGCCCACGGATCTCGCGCTCATCCTGGCGCACGCCATCCAGGCGTGGAAGGCGGACCTCGTCCTCATTCCAATGGGCGACGCACTGTGGGGCACCCCGCGCCATCTCCGGGCCGTGCTCCGCGAGGCGCAGCGGGTGGGGCGCGGGGGAAGGGGTGTCCCCATCCTCTGTGCCGTGGGCGACTCGACCAAGAACCACTGCCGGGACGGACCCGTCTCATATGCCCTGGGCGCCGACGAGCTGGCCAGCCAGCCGCAGGTGCTCGCGGTCTCCTCCACGGATACCGCGGGCCGGTGGTACCGCCGGTACAACGAGACGTTCTGCGCCCCCATCAACCGGTTCGGCCCCGCGGTCGCATTCAGCGCTCCGGGTGAGATGTACCGGGTGACGAGCATCGAAGAGAGACTCGTGGATGACTCCAGCGTGGCCTCCGCGCTGGCCACCGCCGCCACCGCCGTCGTGCTGCGCCAGGCGCCACACCTGCACGTGCACGAGCTGCGGGAAATCCTCCAGCGGACCGCGGATGTTCCTCCTCTCGTGGATGACGGCCCCGGCACCGCGCACGAGCACTTCAACGCGTGGGACCGGGAGGGCCACAACCCCAAGCTCGGCGCAGGCAGGGTCAACGCCCTCGCGGCCATGCTCGCGGCGGCGGACCCCGTCTGCTTCGCCCTGCTGCTCACCCGCTCTTGCCCGAGCCGGCTCCCCGCGCGCGGCGTGGCGGAGTCCGAGCCAGCCATCATTCGCGCACTGGCCTGGTACAACTGGGTCCAGGTCCATGCGGTGACACCGGGAGACGACCTGGACGCCGAGGGTCAGCGCCTGCTTTCGGGCTACCTCCGGGTGCGCGGAGTGATGGCGCGCAGGCTGCTGTCCTCCTCCCGGTGGAGGGAGTCCCTGATGTGGCTGGCGCGCCACCTGATGGCGCTCTGGG
The DNA here is from genome assembly GCF_009909105.1 of Corallococcus exiguus. Lineage (NCBI taxonomy): Bacteria > Pseudomonadati > Myxococcota > Myxococcia > Myxococcales > Myxococcaceae > Corallococcus > Corallococcus exiguus. The sequence continues at coordinate 409,974 of NZ_JAAAPK010000010.1, read as the reverse complement.
ATGGGGACGACACCCTGCTGGATTCCGAGGGGAATCGCGATCACGGCGCCCTGGCGCTCCGGCTGGAGCATGCGCTCGAGACGCTCCGTGACGAGCTGGTCACCCCCGCATTCCCCGCGGACGCGGAGGAGCTCCTGCCGTGGCTCGATGCGCTGCGGGCGGAGCTGGGACGCAAGGGAGGACGCTGGCTCCAGCGGTTCATATTCGGAGGAGGCAGTGCGTTCGACCCGGTATGGCGGCCCGGGACGCCTACTGGAATCCTCCTCCGCGCCATCCTGACCACGCGCAAGCCACGGGTCGAGGTGGGATAGGCTTGCGCGAATGCCCTCCTCCGGCAACGTCCCCTGGCGCCAATCCAGGTCCGTGACGTGGCTCGCCGTGACCGCGGTGGCCCTGCTGCTGGCAGTGGCCGCCGCGGCCGCGGTGAACGCCTGGCGCGGTTTCGGAGCGCCCTTCCCCGGGCTCTTCGTGGATCCGTACGCGGACTTCTCCAACGTCTCCATGCCGGCCTGGGCGCAGGAGGGGCTTCCGCTCAAGTATCCCGACCGGCTCGTCGCCATCGAAGGACAGGCATTGCCGCGCGAGCTCCCCTTCCCGTCCCAGGCCGCCGCCGCGCGCATCGCCGCGCTGGCGCGAGACGGGGCCACGGAAGCACGGCTCACCTTCTCCACGTCCGAAGGCCCACGCGAGGTGCGGCGCCCCCTGCTGGCGCTGGGCACCAACGAGGTGGGCTTCTTCTTCGGCTTCTACGCCGTGGTGGCGCTCTTCCTCCTCTGGACGGGAGGCGTGGTGCTGGTGATGGCGGGACACCGCCCGGGCGCACGCGCCTACGCCGCGTGGACGGTGGGCGCGTACCTGCTCTTCCTGAGCTTCTACGACTACCACACGACGGCGGGGCTCCCGGCGGCCTTCTCCCTGGGCGGCGTGGGCTTCGACCTGGGTTTCCTGTGGCTGGCCTATGCCTTCCCCGAGCCCCCGAAGCGTGGGCGCGCGGTGCTGCGCACGGTGCTGCTGGCGGTGACGGCCTGGGGCGTGGGCGCCGCGGCGTGGATGGTAGTCGCGCCATGGCTGGGGCATGACGCGTCCACCACGCGCCAGGTGGTGGGACAGGGCGTCCCGGCCAGCATGGCCGTACTGCTGCTGTCCATCGTGCTGCGCCTGGGCCGGGGCAGCGGGCGGGAGCGGGCCGAGTTGCTGTCCGCCGCGTGGGGACTGGCCGCCGCGCCCGCGACGCTGGCCGTGGGCTTCTTCGTGGCGCTCGCGTCCGGCAGCGGCGTGGTGCACCTGTTCGTGCCCTTCGTCATCCCGCTGCTGCCGCTGTCCATCGGCTTCGCGCTGGTGCGCCACAACATCCTGGAGACGGACGTGGTGCTGTCGCGGCGACTGCTCGCGGGGCCCATCGTCCTGGCGTCGCTGGGCGGCGCGCTCCTGACCTGGCTCGCCCTGCGGCTGCTGGTGCGCGAGGGCGTGGAGACGTGGCTCCCCACGCTGCTCTCCGTCCCCGTGCTGGTGGGCGGGCTCATGGCCTGCAACCGCCTGACGCTGTGGCTGTTCTTCCCAGCCGCGTCGCAATTCCGCCCCAGCATCGAACAGCTCAGCGACCAGCTCTCCAGCCTCCACGAGATGCCCGCCATCCGTCAGGCCGTGGAGGCGGTCGTGTCCCGATGGCTGCCCACCAGCGGCCCCGTGCGCGTGCTGGAGGCACGAGAGCTGACGTCGGTCCCCAACCTCCCCGAGGACGCGCGGGAGCGGCTCAACACAGGCCAGCACGTGTGGACGCTGGAGACGCCGTGGCAGCGCCTGCTCGTGGTGCCCATGCGTTCCCTGGGGCGGCTGCGCGGAGTGCTGCTGCTGCCCCCCAAGCACCAGGCCGCCCTCTACACCAGCGAGGACCTCACGCTGCTGGCCACCATCGCGAGCCTGGGCGCGGTGTCCCTGCACCACGCCGAGGCGCTGAAGGAGCTGGAGGCCCTGCGGCGCAGTGACGTGGAGGCCACGCGCGACGAGAAGCGGTTCACGCTCGGGCTGCTGGGCGCAGAGCTGTCGCACGAAATCGCCTACCCGCTGAACTTCTTCCGCTACCTGCTCAGGCGCAGCGGCAAAGGCCACACGTTGGAGCCCCAGGACGTGGAGATTGGCAGCGAGGAAGTTGCGCGGTTGGAGCGGATGCTCGCTACGCTGCGCAAGCTGAAGTCTCCCGCGCCTCAGCTCGCGCCAGTGGCGCTGGTGGGTCCGCTCAAGCGCGCCCTGGAGCTGATCCGCGAGCCCGTGGAGGAAAAGCGGCTCTCCGTTTCCGTGGAGGTGCCGGAGGACCTGGTGGTGCTGGCGGATCCGGACATGGTGTTGCAGGTCTTCGCCAACCTGCTGCGCAACGGAGCGCAGGCGGTGGAGTCCGGGGGACGTCTCGGAGTGAGCGCCTCACTGGCGGAGGGGGGCGTCCGGGTGGAGTGCTGGGACTCCGGGCCCGGAGTCCCCGAGGCGCTGCGCGACAGCATCTGGAACCCGTGGGTGACGACCAAGGAGGGCGGATCCGGGTTGGGGCTGGCCATCACCCAACGGCTGGTGAGCAGCCTGGAGTGGCGCATCAGCCTGGAGCGGAAGGAGGAGCGCACGTGCTTCTGCCTTCACGTGCCGGACCGTGTGCTCCTCATCGCGCCCGCGGCGTCGAGGTCCGCCGCAGCAAGCGCCTGACGGCTCGAAGGTCTCGCCAGCGATGACACGCCGCCGAATCTCCAGCCGGTCCTCACCCGTCAGTCTTGCTGCTTTCCCTCGGCCTCGCACCCAGCGCCTCCCGTCGAGCAGGGTGCCATGTTGAGCACCCGAGTGGTGCGTTCACCGCGTGAGACCGCCGGCCCGCTCGCTATTCTGGATCCAGCGCCCAGGTGCCCTCCTCCCAGCGTTTCAGCGCCTGCCCCGCCTCGAAGGCAAAGAACCCCTTACGCTGAGCCACTTCATTCAAAACAGCCTTGGATTCAGCGGTCCGATAGCGAAGCAAGAATGAAGCAGCCGCGACCCTGACATCAGCCCTTTCATGTGTGAACAGGCTCGCAAGCGCCTCACGCCCGGCATCACCCTGAGCACGAAGTTCCTTGAACGCTTGGATGTAGAGGTCGCCGTGACGATCGTCCGGGTCGGCTCCCGGCTGGAAAATGGCATCAGTCTGAGCGGCAACGTTGTCGGCAAACTGCTTGACGAGGGCTTCCAGGGTCATCGCCACATCCCAGCCTTGATGTTCTCAATTGCGAGCAAGCCAAATTCCCGCTGAGCCGCATACGACTGCGTACTCAGCCACTCTCGAATTGTCATGTCCGGGGAGCCGGTGATGAAGGCACGCTTCCTTGAATAGAACGCGCTGACCAGGTCGTGGAGCGTCTTGTCCAGGGCGATGACATTCTCGGTATTGTGTATCGAGTCAGGACCGAATAGACGGACATTACCTTCGGTCTGCTCGACGATGTGATGCCACTCCCTGTTCGGGCCCGCGCTTCCTCGCGCCTTCGTCATGCCTCGGTGCGTCTGCCATGCCTTGAATCCAGACGAAGCGCTCCCGCCGCCACGCGTTCCACTTGAGGACATCGCCACTGCACCAGGCGCGAGGCCGAACGTGAAGCCGTCCGCGGCGATGGCGACAGTCTCGACCTGCCCCACGGCCGCGTAGACCACACCGGCTTCCGCCTCGGTCCGGACAGCGGCCCCAGCCGCTCCTGGCAAGCCCGGAAGCTTCGCGCTCAGGGTCGCGCCTGTACTCCCAATCGCAGCCGTCGCCAGCATCACGAACGCCCGCGCCGCCTGCCGGCCCATCACCTTGCCGAACCGCTCCCCCGCCCCGCGCAGCTCATCGAACGTCAGCGCCGCGTCCGCCTCGGCCATCAGGTGCCGGAAGCCCTGGATGAGTGCCCAGAACGTATCGATGCCCACGTAGCCAATGAGCGCTGCCGTAAGAACCGCCGCCACGCCCTTCGTCGCGGGCTCAGGCACGGTCCAGAGCAACGCATACGTGGCCGCCGTCCAGAACGCCGCCTGCACCAGCGCCTCGGGATTCGCCATGTCCTTCACGGCGTCCCACAGCTCGTCCAGCACCGCCCCCTTCGCCAGCGCGAGCGCCAGGGCGAAGCGAGCATCCTCCGTGACGACCGGGCTCTCCTTCAGTAGCCCCAGACAGTCACCCGCGCGTCCGGTCCGTCCACACCAACGCAAGTACGCGCGAGTCAGCTCCACATCCGGCTGCGACAGTTCCGCGTCCAGTGACTCCCCGGGCCCGAGTGGCGTGATGCGACGGCGCTGCACATCCACCAGGTACGAACCGCTCCGGGACTCCACCTCGAAGAGGCGTCGAGCCGCGTCCTGAGCCCGAGGCGACAACCGAAGCCCCGGAGCCAGCCGAGCCACCGCCGCCTTCAGAGCCTCACCACCAAGCGCGACCGGCCGGCCCACTCCTTCCGCACGAGGAACATGGACAACCGGTGAACCGCGCCCCGTGTCGAGCCGGACGACCCGCGTCCCGCCGCCGCACCCGACCAGCGCCCACCACAGGCACAACACCAGCCACGGCAGACGCACGCGAGACTCCAGAGCGCGAAAACGAAAAAGGCCGGCTGCCACAGGGGCAACCGGCCTTTCTCTTCTTGGAGCCGACATCCGGATTTGAACCGGAGACCTACTGATTACGAATCAGTTGCTCTACCAACTGAGCTATGTCGGCGCACCGAAAGCGGCGCGTAAGTACCATCCGCATCCGGACCCGGCAAGGAGTTTCTCCGGGGATTTTCGAGCCCCCGCCTCCACGCCCGCTTCTATCCCCCAGAAGCCATGACATTCATGACACGGCGCATCCGTTGGGGTGACACACCGCGTCGGCTAAGCCCGCGACTTTTCTCCATAATTTGGAGAAATGGCCTGCCGCCAGACTGGTTGAATCCCCGTGGCGGCTGTGCTCATAAGGGCGCCGCTTTCCCCAGTGGCCCCCATCCGGGTGGGCCCTCAAGGAGCACGTTCCATCATGGCCAGCGAAGAGACTTTCATGCGCGCCCCGGCCCCTACGCCCAAGCGCACCATCTACACGGAGGCGATGGAGATCTTCAATTACGCGGCGGATCTCATCGGCCTGGACAAGCGGGTGCGTCTGGAGCTCGAAGAGCCCGACTACGAGCACATCTTCTACGTCACCGCGAAGCTCAAGGACCGGCTCGTGCCGCTGTCCGCCGAGGCGGCGAAGTCCTTCGCCGACCTGTCCGTCACCCAGGTGCGCAACCCCGAAGGCCTGGAGCGCCTGGCCAACGGCAACCTCATCCTGAACGGCCGCGCCCTGCTGGGCTCCGACGTCGCCATCCGCCACGGCCACCTGCGCCTGCCGGACGGTCTGGTGTACCAGCTGGTCCCCGGTGAGTCGCAGCGCTTCAAGGCCTACCGCGTCCAGCACAACCAGGCCCGTGGCCCCTACAAGGGCGGCCTGCGCTACCACCGCGAGGTGTCCCTGGATCTCTTCAAGGCGCTCGCCGCGGAGATGACCTGGAAGACCGCCATCGCGGAGGTCCCGTTCGGCGGCGGCAAGGGCGGCATCCAGCTGGATCCGCGCGAGTACGGCCGCGAGGAGATCGAGGCCATCACCCTGCGCTTCATGTACCGGCTCAAGAGCCTCATCGGGCCGAACATCGACATCCCGGCGCCGGACGTGGGCACCAACCCGGAGATCATGGCGCTCCTCTACCGCCAGTTCTCCGACGGTGAGCGCGAGCGCCACAACCTGCGCGGCATCGTCACCGGCAAGGACGTGCGCATCGGTGGTTCGGAAGGCCGCGGCAAGGCCACCGGCCAGGGCGTCGCGTTCTGCATCGAGGACTACTACGCCGACCGCGGCGAGAGCGTGAAGGGCAAGACCTTCGTCATCCAGGGCTTTGGCAACGTGGGCAGCCACGCCGCCATGATCCTGGGGAACATGGGCGCGCGCCTGCTCGCGGTGAACGACGCTGACGGCTCCATCTTCAACGGCGACGGCATCGACGTGAACGCGCTGGCCGCCTATGTGGCGGACCCCAAGAACCTCAAGCGCTCCGTCGTGGGCTTCCCCGGCGCCCAGCGCATCGAGAAGAAGGACCTCTGGGACGTGCAGGCGGACATCCTCGTCCCCGCCGCCCTCGGTGGCGAGATCACCGCGGACGTCGCGGAGCGCCTCAAGGTCAAGCTCATCGCGGAGGGCGCCAACGGCCCCACCACCCCGGAGGCCGACCGCGTCCTGCAGAAGCGCGGCATCGAGCTCATCCCGGACATCATCGCCAACGCCGGCGGCGTGACGGTGTCCTACTACGAGTGGATCCAGAACAAGCGCATGGAGCGCTGGAGCGAGGCGGAAGTCGATCAGCGCCTTGAGCGCGCCATGAAGCGCAACTACCGCATCATCCGGGACATCTCGCGCAACCAGCCGCGCAAGACGGAGATGCACGACAGCCGCCCGTACTGCATCGGGAAGGCCGTGGACAGCCGCTGCGCCGCCATGATCCTGGCGCTCAAGCGCATCGAGGCCCACTACCTGCTGGAAGGCTTCTCGCAGTAACCGGCCTCAAGCCAGCTCCCCGCGTTGCCCCCCCGGGGCACGGTGTCTTCCCGCTTCAGTCGGGAAGGGCCGTGCCCCGTGGTGTTTCAGTGCATCACCCGCTCGCGGTCCACCAGGAGCAGCGGCGCGTCGTCCATGGTCTCGTAGGCCACGATGCGCAGCCCCACCCCGCGGCTGTTGCCGGGACGCCCGTCCTTGCGACCAAAGGCCAGCGCCACCTGGTAGCGGACCTCGCACAGGCACGTCATCTCCGTGCCGTCCTCGCCCGCGAACGTCACCTTCAGCTTCTCGCCCAGCCCCAGCGAGTCGCGCACCTCGATGAACATGCCCCGCGCGCTGATGTTGCGGCCGATGCCCCGCATCATCCCGTCCTGGGTGGACAGGTACACAGTAAAAATCTTGTCGAAGCGAAGATTGGAGCGGCGTTCCTGGGGCTGCGTGATCATTCGGGGAGGGCTCCGAAACAGGTGGGGACAGGGGCAAACTACACGGTAGCCAGATGTAGGCAAATAATCACCTACATCCACCCTGGAGCACCCTGACTCACCATGACACACCACGTCCCGTTTCACGGGAAAGCGCTGCCCCCGGCGTGGCGGGAGTGGCACCATCCCCGGGCTGTCCTTCCCCCCCTTTTTCCGGAGTTTCCCGCCGTGAATCGCATCCTGGCCGCCGCCTTCGCCCTCCTTGTGCCCACGCTCGCCCTGGCCGACGTCGACTCGCGCTTCGCGAAGCTGCGTGACGAGTCCGAGCCCCTGGGCGGGCTGGGGGCCTTCCTGGAGAAGTACGTGGGCGAGTGTGACGGGGCGCTCGTGGATCCGCAGTGCAAGCAGCAGGCGGAGGCCTTCCGCAAGAAGTACACGGGCAAGCGCCTGTACATGATCGTCACCGAGGACGACGCGGGCATGCTGTCGCCCGGTGACTTCAACCCCGGCACCAACGAGTTCACCATCAACATCACGCCCTTCTTCTCGGGCGGGAAGTACGGCCTGTGCCACGGCGCCCCGAAGAAGACGGACTCGCAGGGCAACCCGGTGATGAACTACCTCACGGTGAGCGGCACGGCGCCGGACATGTGGAACGGCGGCACCTTCAACCGCATGTTCACGGCGCGGGGCGTGCGCGCGCAGGTCGTCTTCACCCCGCAGTCGGTGTGGACGCTGCCCAAGAAGGGCGGCGGGAAGAACTACGGCGTCAACGCCCGCATCGAGGCCGTCCTCGTCACCGAGGGCCGCACCGGCAACCAGCTGGGGCTGTGGCTCAACGGCAAGGACGCGGGCGGCAAGTAGCGCGGCCGGCGTCGGAGCCTGATCAGCGGGCGATGGCGATGTACTGGAGCGCGTCGCCCCGCTGGACGCGCAGGAGGATGCTGGCCCCGGCGCTGCCCCGCTCCAGGGCGGCCTTCACGCCGGAGGCATCCTTCACGCGGCGGCGGTTCACCTCCATGACGACGTCGCCCGCGCGCAGTCCGGCCTGCTCCGCCGGGCTGCGCGGCACCACGCCGGACACGAGCGCGCCCAGGAAGGCCTCGTAGCCCAGGGGCGCGGCCACCTCCGGCGTCAAATCCCGCAGCACCAGCCCCAGGTCGTTCGCGCTGCTGCCGCCCCGGTTGGAGAGCCCTTCCGTGGCCTCCTGCGCGGGCCGGGCGACGAGCCGCACCGCCACCTCCTGGGTGCCGCCGTCACGCAGCAGCGTCAGCTTCGCCTCCGTGCCCGGCGCAAGCAGCGCCACCTTGCGCAGGAGCTGGAGGTAGCTGCCAATGGGCCGGCCGTTCACCGCCACCAGCCTGTCCCCGGGGCGGATGTGCGCCTGGGCGGCGGGGCTGCCCCGGTAGACGTCCTTCACCACCGGCGCCGTGGCGGTGGGGTCCGCGCCGTCCTCGTTGATGACGACGCCCAGCCAGCCGCGCTCCAGCTTCCCGTTCTCCCGCAGGTTGGGCAGCAGGTCCTTCACCAGGTTGATGGGCACCGCGAAGCCGATGCCCTGCCCTTCGCTGATGATGGCGGTGTTCACGCCAATCACCTCGCCCTTCATGTTGAAGAGCGGGCCGCCGGAGTTGCCGGGATTGATCAGCGCGTCCGTCTGGATGAAGTCGTCGAACTGGCCTACGCCCAGCACGCGCTCCTTCGCCGAAATCATGCCGTGCGCCACCGAGTGGTCCAGGCCGAATGGGTTGCCGATGGCCACCACCCAGTCCCCCACCTCCAGCGCGTCGGAGTCGCCCAGGAACACGGCGGGCAGCGTCCCCAGCCCGGCGCCGTTCAGCCGCAGGAGCGCCACGTCCGTGGACGCGTCCCGGCCCACCACGTCCGCGGGGAACTCGCGGCCGTCCGCCAACCGCACGGACACCTGCTGCACCGGCACCTCGCGAGGGCCGTCCTTGCCCGGCGTGACGCCGGAGCCGGTGGGGTTCACCGCCGGGCCCTGCGCGTTGGCGACCACGTGGTTGTTGGTGACGACGAGCCCGTCGGGCGTCAGCACGAAGCCGGAGCCGGTGGAGCGCTTCACCGCGCCCACCACCGCGCCGGGCCCCACCGTGGTGATGTTCACCACGCCCGCCTCCACCGCGCGGATCAGCGGCGCCAGCGACGTGGGGGGCGTGAAGTGGGGCAGGCCCGCGTAGCCCGCGGGGCGCTCGCGCCACAGCGAGGACACGCCCGCGGTGGCCGGGGCGTCCACGGTCGCGAGCGAAGGGGAAGCGAAGTAGGCCAGATGCTCGCGCACCCGGGCCTGGAGCCAGGGCTTGAGCGGATCCTCGGCGGCGCCAGCCACCGGGGCGAGCGCCACCGCGAAAAGGACGCTGAACAGTCGGACGGACACGGGGTGGCAGCTTACACGGCGGGCCATGGCGTCAGGGCCCAACAGTCCGGTGGCCTCCCCTCTTCCCGGCCCGCGACACCCGTGGGGTCGCGGGCCCTAGGGACTTCAGGCCTGGACTTTCAAGCCTGGGCTGGGGCCACGTACCGGGCCACCTTCACCCGGGCGGGGCGGATGATGCGGTCCTTCAGGCGGTAGCCCGCGCGGAACTCGGCGACCACCTTCTGGTCGTCCGCGGGGATGGGCGTCACTTCCATGTCCGCCGCCTCGGCGACGTTCGGATCATAGGGGCGCCCCACCACCTGGATGCGCTCAATGCCGGTGGCCTGGGCCTTGGACAGCAGGCTGTCGCGGATCATCCGCACGCCCTGCACCACGGGGGACGTGTCCTGCTGGCTGGAGTTGAGCACCAGTTCCAGCTCGTCAATGGCCTCCAGGAGCGTGTGGGCCACGTTGCCGCGCTCCACGTCCAGCATGCGCTCCCGCTCGCGGGTGATGCGCTGCTTGAACTCCTCGCGGTCCTTGGTGAGGTCCTGGAGCCCCCGGGCCAGCTCGTTCACCCGGCGGCGCGAGGCCTCCAGCTCGGCCTGCAGCCGCGCCACCTCGCCGTCCTGGGCGGCCTCGGCCTGCGTGCCGGAGTCAGCGGCCTCCGCCTGGGTGTCGGCGGGGGCCTGGGTCTCCGGGGTCTCGTCGCTGCGGGGATTGCCGTCCATTGTCGAACCTGCGCCAGGGGTTGGAAGAAACGAACCTCGATGAGCGGCGCGAACCTAACCGCGAGGACGGTCCTGTCAACGCGCCTAGTGGTTGGACGGGGCCGCTGGCGGCGCTTCCGCCATGAAGCCGTGATCCACCTGCCCGGTCACCTCGTCGACAATCTCCACCTGCGCGGCGCGAAGGGAGTAGTAGAGGAGCCACCGCTCGGCGGCCGTCAGAGTCCCCGCGGGCAGCGCCTCCTCGATCTCCTGCACCGTGAGCCGGCCGTCCTTCAGGCCCTTGGCGAACAACGCTTTCCGCGCGACGTAGCTCTTTCCAATCCGGTTCTCCACGGCGACGCCTCCTTGTCGTTGGAAAGTAATTTCGCCCACCGGTCACCGCAGGCTGGCGGTGGATCCGGTGGGCGAAGGGCTGCCCGGAGGGCAGGCAGGCTTGCTCTATGAGTTGAGCTTGCCCTCGGCGTGCTGCGTGGGCGGCACCGGCGGCTCGGACTCCGTGCCCCCCACGGGGTGCGCGGAGATGACCGAGCGCGCTTCCGGGTGGAGCAGGCCGCGCTGCGCCTGCACCTTGGGCCCCAGGATGAGGGTCATCGCCTCCTCCTCGATGACCTCCGTCGCCAGGAGCCTCGCCGCCAGCGCCTCCACCTTCTCGCGGTTCGTGTTGAGCACGTCCCGGGCGCGGTCCAACGCCTCGGAGACCATCTTGCGGACCTCCTCGTCGATCATCCGCGCCGTCTGCTCGGAGTAGCTGCGCGACTCCGGCAAACCCGCGGACCGCAGGAAGCCCGGCCCCTGCTCACCGCTCAGCGCCACCGGACCCAGCGTGCTCATGCCGTAGTCGCGGACCATCATCTTGGCGATCTCCGTCGCCTGCTTGATGTCGTTGGACGCGCCGGTGGACACCTCGCCAATGAAGATCTCCTCCGCCGCGCGGCCGCCCATCATGCCCGCCATCTTGTCGCGCAGTTCGTCCAGCGACATGAGGTAGCGGTCCTCCAGCGGCAGCGACATGGTGTAGCCCAGCGCCGCCAGGCCGCGCGGGATGATGGACACCTTCGTCACCCGCTCGGCGTAGGGCAGCATCCAGCCCACCACCGCGTGGCCCGCCTCGTGGTGCGCGACGATCTCCTTCTCGCGCTCGTTCATGCGGCGGTTCTTCTTCTCCAGACCCGCCACCACGCGCTCGATGGCCTCCTCGAAGTCCGCCCGCATCACCGCGTCGCGGTTCTTGCGCGCGGCGAGCAGCGCCGCCTCGTTCACCACGTTGGCCAGGTCCGCGCCGGCGAAGCCCGGCGTGCGCGAGGCAATCACCTTGAGGTCCACGTCCGTGGCCAGCTTCACGCCCTTGGCGTGGATCTCCAGCACCCGCTCACGGCCGCGCTTGTCCGGGCGATCCACCAGCACCTGCCGGTCGAAGCGGCCCGGGCGCATCAGCGCGCTGTCCAGGATCTCCGGACGGTTCGTCGCCGCCAGGATGATGAGGCCCGCGCGGCTGTCGAAGCCGTCCATCTCCGCGAGCAGCTGGTTGAGCGTCTGCTCGCGCTCGTCATGGCCGCCGGCCACGCCCGAGTTGCGGCTCTTGCCGATGGCGTCCAGCTCGTCGATGAAGATGATGCACGGCGCCTTCGCGGTGGCCTGGGCGAAGAGGTCGCGGACGCGGGCCGCGCCCACGCCGACGAACATCTCCACGAACTCCGAACCGGAGAGGTTGAAGAAGGGCACGCCCGCTTCACCGGCCACGGCCCGCGCGAGCAGCGTCTTGCCCGTGCCCGGAGGGCCCACGAGCAGCACGCCCTTGGGGATGCGGCCACCCAGGCGGCGGAACTTCTCCGGCGTCTTGAGGAACTCGACGATTTCGCGGAGCTCCTCCACGGCCTCGTCCACGCCGGCCACGTCCTTGAAGCCCACGCCAGTGTCGGACTCCGCCTGCACCTTCGCGCGCGTCTTGCCAAAGGACATGACGCTCTGCGGGCCCTGGCCCATGCCGCCGGACATCCGGCGCATCATGAAGCTCCAGAAGAGGATGAGCAGGCCCATGGGAATGAGCCAGATCCACAACACCTCGCTGAAGCTGGACTGCGGCACGGCCTCGAACTGGATGCCCTTCTGCTCCAGCAGGGGCACCAGGCCCTCGTCACCTGGGACGCGGTAGGCCATCCACGGCAGGGCGCTGGGCTCGCTGCGCAGCGTGCCGCGCTCGCCCGGAGGAGGCTGGGCGTTGTCCTTGAGGAAGCCCTTCACCCACTCGTTTGAAATCTGCACGCGGCTGAACTGATTGTTCTCCACCGCGTCGCGCAGTTGGCTGTACGACACCCGGCGCACGCCCGCGTCCTGAAACACGTTCCGGAAAAGCAGGAACCCCAGCACGAGCAGGAGGATGTAGCCCAGTGGTGAGCCGAACTTGAACCCACCTTTCGTGGGTGTTGGCTTGTCGCTCTTCTTTCCGCGCGGGCCCATCCCCGGCGGCAGGTCCTGTGGCTTCATCGTCGGCACGCTCGCCCTCCCCCTCCCCCGTACACACAGACACCATGTCGTGTGACGGTTCCCTTAGCCGGTCAAAGATGGTCACCCCCGCCAAGCCGTCAACCGCAGGGCGTGACAGGACGATGACGAAACCGGACGTGACTGTCCGATCAGCGGCAGTCGAAGCGGACCAGGGGCTCGCCCACGAACTCACTGCCCAACAGGTAGCCGCGGCCGTCCTGGAGGAACGTCACCGCCTCTGACTGAGCCTGGCTGGCGCCCGGCACTTCCACCACCTGCGCCTGGACGAAGTCCTCCAGCCGCTTCGCGTCCGGGCGGCGCAGTTCCCACACGCGGGTGTACGTGCGCACCAGCAGGCGCTCGCCGGAGGGGTGCAGGGCGGCGGCGGTGGACAGGCGGTCCACGTCATCTGGAACGCGCAGGGTGCCCAGCTTGCGCGCCTTGCCGGTGGCGCCGGGCTTCAATCCCTCCACCGCGTACAGGTCGCCCAGGGACGCGCGCGTCTTGGTGAGGATCCCCACCTGCCCGGAGCGGCTGTCGACAATCAGGGACTCGGCGTCATGGGCGCCGTCCTCGTAGGTGAAGGGCAGCGCCTCCACCGGGAGCGTGGCGTTGGCGACGGACGTGGGCTCGGGCAACCGGAACAGGCGCACCTCCTTGCGCCGCTCGAAGTTGTCGCCGGTGTCCGCCAGGAAGATGCAGGAGTCCTTGCCGCCGGGCGCGCACGGGCCCACGGCGACGTCCTCGATGTCGCGCGGATCCGCGCCGGTGAGGCGCAGCGTGGCCTTCACCGCGCCCGTCTCGTCCAGGGCGAACAGCTCGAAGGCGTTGTTGGAGTCGTTGTGTCCCCAGAAGATGCCCGGGTGGCGCTGGCTGGCGGCCAGGCCGGACAGCTCCGGGACCTCGCGGGGCACCGCGCCCGTCTGGCGGCCATCCGTGTAGAGCAGACAGCCCTCGAGCCCCGTGGCGGGCACCTGCGGCATGCCGGCGTCCGGCGCGTTGGAGGCCGTGGGCGCGGGACGGGAGCTGGAGCAGGCGGCGGACAGCAGGAGGCCCGCCGCGGCGACAAGACGCGTGGTGGGGCGCACGGTCAGTGGTCCAGGTCCAGCAGCCGGGCCAGGGTCTTCGCGTCCGCGTCGGGGAAGCGGTACTGGCCCATCTCCTCCAGCGCCACCCAGCGGTGGTCATGCACGCGCAGGTGGTGGATCTCCGCGTCCGGGTAGCTCAGGCGGCAGCGGAACACGCGGAAGTCGATGTCGTAGGTCGGGTACTCGTGGCGGGTGTGCATGACCTGCTCGAGCACCTGGATCTGGACCCCCATCTCCTCGAGCAGCTCGCGGGCGAGCGCCACTGTGTCCTGCTCCCCCTCCTCCACCCGGCCGCCCGGGAACTCCCACAGGAGGGGCAGCGACGCGGTGGGAGGACGCTGGGTGATGAGGTAGCGACCCATCTCGTTCTGGAGCATCGCGCCGACGACTCGCACGTGACGACGGGTCATTCACTTCTCCTCGATTGGGGTCCCAAAGATGGAAGACAGGGTGCGGCGGCGTAACACAGCCCCTGTCCGGCGCCAATGCGCAAGGCCCCTCCTGGGCAGCAGCGTGCGCACGGCCGGGACGCGCGGCCACCCCACCCGGCCCCGTCCTCCGGGGCGGGCGAGGGTCGCGGAGACAGCGCTCCGGAAGGCCTGGCGGGGGGCATGGCGCCGCCTGGAGCCTGGGGGAAACGGGCTGTTGGGGACTTCACGTCCCGGGGAGGCGCCCCCCGGCCGGGCCACCGTCCACGAGGGGGGCGTGTGGGATTCAAGTGACGTGCGGGCCAGATGGCGCCATGCTCGGGGGATGACACAGAGTCGGAGAGAGCGGGCCGAAGCGCTTGGCGCCGCGCTGAAGGCAGCGCGGCAGCAGGCGGGGCTCTCCATGGAGGAAGTCGCGGAGCATCTGGAACTGGGCGTGGAAGTCCTGGCCCGCGTCGAGCGAGGGGTGATGGTCCCCACCATCCCCACGCTGAGCCGGCTGTGCGCCCTGATGAAGCTGGACCCGGACAGTCTGCCGGACCTCCCGGAGCTGAGTGATTGACGCGTCTGGCGGGCCCCTCTCCGGCCCGCCGGCGCGTCGCCCGTCTCGTCAGCCCAGCCGCCCCACGAGGTGCGGCTTCCCCTCCTCCGACAGCACCCGGAACGCCACGCCCGCGGACTCGCGAGCCGTCTGGAACGTCACCCGGGACGGAAGGAAGAGGGGCTTCTTGAAGTCGCAATCCAACTGGAGCGAGTCCGCGTGGGCCGCCTCGCCCGACTCCGCCACGCAGCGCGCGAGCGTCCACATGCCGTGCGCGATGGCGCGAGAGAAGCCGAAGGGCTTCGCGGTGACGGCGGTGAGGTGGATGGGATTGAAGTCGCCGGAGGCCCGCGCGTAGCGGCGTCCGGTGTCCGCGGGGATGCTCCAGGACGCGGGGCGGCTGGACGCGAAGCGCGTGTCTTCCGGCGGCGGGGCCTTGCGCGCGCTGTCCTTGTCCTTCCGCTCGGCGTGGCGGCGCAGCATGGTGCTGACGGCCTGCCAGAGCAGCTCGCCGCTCTCCTGGGCTTCGACGCGCGTCTCGATGTCGAACTCCTGGCCCGCGGGCACCTCGCGCTGACCGTCGAAGCGGCAGGCCACGGTGAGCGCGGCGGTGTCCGGCAGGCGGCGGTGCTGCTGGATGCGGTTGCGCACGTGCACGATGCCCATCGCGGAGTACGGGAAGTTGGGCAGGCTCAGCAGTTGGAGGTGCAGCGGCGTGGCCATGACCTGCGGATACGTGAGCGGCAGGAAGCCATCGGCGTCGAAGCCACACGCGGTCCGGTAGCGATCCAGCAGCACGGGCGACGCGCGGCAGCCATGCGCCCGCAGCGTCAGGGCTGGCAGCGTGGTGCTGCCCCGGGACTTCCCGAAGGGATTGGCCGCGCGCAGGAGCGTGGCGGGCATCGCCGGGAGCGAGTGCAGGTCGAGGATGGGAGCGGACATGCGGAGGATTCTCCGACACCCGCCCCCGCCGCGCGCGGGATTTGTGAGCCCGGCTCGCGTCAGCTCTTGAGCCCGTGCCGGCGCAGGAGCCGGTACAGGTAGACGCGGTCCATGTCCGCGGCGGCGGCGGCCTGGGACACCTTGCCTCCGTGCAGCTTGAGGAGCGCTTCGACGTAGTCGTGCTCGAAGGTCTCCAGCGCCCGGCGCCGGGACTCCGCGTACGTCACCGAGGCATCCACCGCGCGAGGCACTGCGGGGGCCATGGGATTCGCGGCATCCGGCGCGGAGGGCGACAGCGCGCTCTGGAAGACGAGGCAGCGCTCCAGGTGGTTGCGCAGCTCGCGCACGTTGCCCGGCCAGGCGGCGCGCTGGAGCCGCGTGAGGAAGTCCGGAGTGGTGAGCTGCGTGAGCTGCTCGGACGTGGCGCCCAGCCCCGCGAGGATGCGCTCGACGATGAGCGGGATGTCCTCCGTGCGCTCGCGCAGCGACGGGAGCGGGATGCCCACCACCGCGAGGCGGAAGAACAGGTCCGCGCGGAAGCGGCCCGCCTGGACCTCCGCGCGCAGGTCGCGGTGCGTGGCCGCGATGACCCGCACGTTGACCGACTGGTACGTGTTGGAGCCCAGGCGGCGGATCTCCCGGTTCTCCAGCACGCGCAGCAGCTTGGGCTGGAGCTCGGCGGGCAGCTCGCCAATCTCGTCCAGGAAGATGGTGCCTCCGTCGGCCTCCTCGAAGGCGCCCACGCGGCGCTGGATGGCGCCGGTGAAGGCCCCCTTCTCGTGGCCGAACAGCTCGCTCTCCAGGAGGTTGGCCGGGAGCGCGCCGCAGTCCACGACGAGGAACGGCGCGTTCGCTCGAGCCCCGGCGCGGTGGATGGCGAGCGCCGCGCGGCTCTTGCCCGTGCCCGTCTCCCCTTCCAGCAGCACCGTGGCGTTGCACGCCGCCGCGCACGCCATGCGCTCGAAGCTGGCCCTCGCCGCGGCGGAGGTGGCGACCAGCTCTCCGAAAGTCGCCTGTTCTGGAGCGGGTGCCTGCGCCGCCACGGGCTCCAGAGCCACCTGCATCCGGAGCGCACGCTGCGCCTCATCTCGGTTCAACGGCTCGGGCGCCACCGTCTCGTCCATCGCTTCGTGTCGCGCGGCCGGATGGCCCCCCGTGGATCCGCTCCGCACCCGGGCTCGCGACTGGCGCCACCGGACCCCGTCAACATAGGTCCCTGGACGTTCATCCTGGGCCCGCGCGCGTGCCCCCTTCAGCTCCGACTTCATCTCGCAGTGGAAACGCGGCACGGCGGACTCCTCGCTCGACAGGTGCATGGAGGAAACGGTTCCCCCTCGGGACCGGCGACGGACGGTGAACGGCGCTCAAGGACACGGCGACGACGCGCGCGTGGAGGCATGCCTTCCCGTCGGCCGACGGATGGACCTGTTGGCCCGGGACCCCTCCCAGGCACGTTCCAACACCCCTCAGTGGCCTTTACGCCGGGGGCTCTGGATATTCCCGGACAATTCCCGGGGGCTTTTCCGTGGATTCAGCGGACCGTGACGTCCACCACGAAGCCAGCGGCGGCATCTCCCTCGCGGGAGGCGTCGATGACGTCGGGGCGCTCGTCGCCCACCCACAGGCCCAGCACGTCGTACACCAGCCACTGCGCCAGGGACCGCGAGGCCCCCTGCGCGGCCTCGCGCGGCACGCCGGACAAGGCGCCCTGCGCCTCCATCGAGGCCCGGGCCAGCCGGGCCGGCATCACCCACAGCTCCGGGCGCACGAAGGCGGGCACCAGGAAGAGGCAGAACGCGGCCTCCGTGCGCGCGAGCAGCGCATCCAGACGCTCACGGCCCAGGCGGAACGTGGGCAGCCACTGCCCCTCTCCACGCTGCTCCAGCTTCGCCACCGGCACGCGGACGACCCGGCGCGTGCGCACGAAGCCCTCGCGCTCCACGGACACGATGAAGGCGATCTCGGACGCGGCCTCCGGTGGAGGCTCCGGGTGGCGGTGCACCGTCATGGACAGCGACAGCGGCGACGCCACCAGCGAACCCAGCGCGGCTTGCACATGCGCCAGCTCCGAGCGCAGCCCTTCGAGCAGGCCCGCGATCAACTCCGGCGTCTCCTCACGGAAGCGCTGGAGATGGCGCTGGGCGGCTTCGGCCTCCACGCGTCCCACCGCGCCCACGAGCAGGTCCTCCAGGTCGCGGTCGCGCAACCACGTGCGTCCGCCCACGGGCACCGCGCGCGTCACGTGCAGGTGGCGCAGGGAGGCCGTCAGCGTCGAGGGCTCGGAGGGCTCGGAGGGAGGTGCGTGCTTGTCCTGCCCTGCTCCGGCCTGGAGGTAGGACTGGAGCGAGCGGGCGCGGAAGCGGGCCCGGGGAGACGGATGCTCCAACATCTTGCGCACCAGCCGCCGATCCGTGGCGTTGCGGACGAGCGACAGCGTGGCCAGCTCCGCCTCCGACGAGGCCTCATCGGGTGCGCACCACAGGAGGAACTCAATGGCCGCCTTGCGCAGCACGGGCTTCCTGCCCATGCGCCAGGTCACCTCCTTGCGCCAGGCGACCAACCCATCCAGACCGGGCCGCGCGGGCGTGCGGAAGCGCGGCCACATCTCCGCGCACTCCTCCGCCAACCACACCAGGTGCGTGAAGCCAGGCAGCGACTCCAGCTTGGCGCGAGCGCGGGTGCGCCGCTCGAACGCCTCCGGCACGCCGCGCCGCACGGAGGCGCGGAACAGGCGCTCCTCCAGCCACAGGAGCGTGAGCGCCAGCGCGGACTCGGCCTTGCGCATCGTGCCCTGACAGTGGTCGAGCACGAAGCGCGCGTGGCCCAGGTCCGCGGCGGTCTCGAAGTCGCTCTGCACGAGCGCGCCCAATGCGCCGCGCAGCCCGTCCACCGGAGGCGCGTCGAAGAGGGTGAGCAGGTCGCAGAGGTTCTCCACCACCGCGGGTGGTCCGCCCACCTCCACGGTGCGCGCCAGCAGAAGCCCCGCGCGCGAACACCAGTCCGGCTCCTTGCGCCCGTTGGGGTAGCACGCGAGGAAGCCGCGCATGCCGCTGCGGCCGTCCGGGGACGTGGCCAGCGCGAAGAGGCGCTCGCCCAGCACCTCACTCGCTTCGCGCCACGGAATGCGCGCGGCGCGCGTGCGGATGAAGTCGGTGAGCTTGTCGCGGCCACCGTCGCGGGTGTCGGGGAGAAGCGAACGCAGCTGCTCCAGCAGGTCCACGGACTTCGCGCCCGTGCCCATGACGTACTTGAGGTCCACCTCCACCGCGTCCTGGAAGCGCAGCGCGCGGCCGTCGTAGGTGCAGGGCACGTCGCGCACCAGCTTCGACAGCGCTTCCGGGTGGCGCTTGAGGTAGCGCGTGAGCACCGTGGAGACCGTGACGGCGCTCTCCTTCTGGACGCGCTCGGCGCTCTCCGTGTCGCCCGCCTCGCGAAGCGCCGTCACCGCGGCGTCCCGCCTCGCGAGCAGCTGCTTCAACAGTCCCAGGCGCGGCTCTTCGTAGGGCCAGAGCAGCTCACTGAGGGTGGACAGGAGGAAGAGGAGCTCGGCCGGGGTGCGCTCGCCCGGGGACAGCCGCTCCCAAGCGGCGGCCTGGGCGCGCGTGCGCTCCTCCAGCGAAGCACCACGCACCCAGCGGGCGAAGTCCTCGCGCCACTCCGCGCTCGACGCCACGGCCTCTTGCGGCGCCGTCGCGGCGACTCGCGCATGGAGGGCCTGGAGCGGCTCCGGCCAGAGGGAGGCTTCCACCAACGGCATGAGGCTCACCCGGACCTCTGGGTGCTGGCGGGGACCAGGGCCGAGGGCTCAAGACTGGGGGCCACGGTGATGATCACGGACTTCGACGTGGGCGTGCGGCTCTTGTCCGCGAAGCTGGCCACCGGCACCAGCACGTTCGCTTCCGGGAAGTAGGTGGCCGCGCACTGGCGCGGGATGTTGTACGGCACCACCAGGAACTCGCGCGCCACCCGCGTCTCTCCCTGGAAGTGGCTGGTGAGGTCCACCTTCTGCCCCGCCGTCAGCCCGCGCGCCTTCACGTCCTCCGGGTGCAGGAACACCACGCGCCGCCCCTGGTGGATGCCCCGGTAGCGGTCATCCAATCCGTACACGGTGGTGTTGTACTGATCATGCGAGCGCAGCGTCATCATCATGAGCTGCCCGGGCTCCAGCCGGTGACGCGGCATCGGGTGCACCGTGAAGTGCGCCTTGCCGTCCTTCGTCGTGAAGCGTCCCTCGCGAGGCCCGTTGGGCAGCGCGAACCCACCGGGCTGGTGCACGCGGCGGTTGAAGTCGTCGAACCCCGGGATGCACCGTTGGATCAGCTCGCGCACCCGGTCGTAGTCCTCCACCAGGGACGTCCACGACACCTTCGAGCGCGTCCCCAGCACCGCTTGAGCCAGCCGGGCCACGATGACGGGCTCGCTGAGCAGGTGCTCGGACGCGGGGGCCACGGCGCCGCGCGACGCGTGCACCATCCCCATCGAGTCCTCCACCGTCACGAACTGCCGCCCCGAGGCCTGCACGTCGTGCTCGGTCCGCCCCAGGCACGGGAGGATGAGCGCACGCTGCCCATGCACCAGGTGCGCGCGGTTGAGCTTCGTGGACACGTGCACCGTGAGCCGCGCACGACGGAGCGCCCGCGCGGTGAACTCCGTGTCCGGAGTCGCGGACAGGAAGTTGCCGCCCATGGCGAAGAACACCTTCACGCGCCCGTCGTGCAGCGCCTGGATCGTCCCCACCGTGTCCAGGCCGGTGTGGCGCGGCGGCGCGAAGCCGAACTCCTTCGACAGCGCGTCCATGAACTCCGGCTTCGCGTGCTCCCAGATGCCCATGGTGCGGTCGCCCTGCACGTTGCTGTGACCGCGCACCGGGCACACGCCCGCGCCCTGCTTGCCGATGCTGCCGCGCAGGAGCGTGAGGTTCACGATCTCCTGCACGTTGCCCACCGCGTTCTTGTGCTGAGTGAGCCCCATGGCCCAGCAGAAGATGGTGCGCTCCGAGCGCGCCAGGATGTCCGCCGCCTCTTCAATCTGCTCGCGCGGCACCCCGCTCTGCTCCACCACGTCGTCCCAGGACACCGTGGCCAGGTGGGCCACGTACGCGTCGAAGCCCGTCGTCTTGCCCTCGACGAAGGCCCGGTCCACCACCGTGCCCGGCGCCTTCGCCTCCCGGTCCAGCAGCGCCTTGCCCAGCCCCTGCAAGAGCGCCACGTCGCCGTTGATGCGCACCTGGAGGAACAGCTTGTTCAGCGCCGTGCCCGGGCCGAACAGGTGCAGCACCTCCTGCGGGTGCTTGAAGCGGTTGAGCCCCGTCTCCGGCAGCGGGTTGACGCTGACGATTTCACAGCCCCGGCGCGCGGCGGCCTGCAGCGCCGTCAGCATGCGTGGGTGGTTGGTGCCCGGGTTCTGCCCGATGACGAAGATGGCCTGCGCGTGGTCGAAGTCCTCCAGCGTCACCGACCCCTTGCCAATGCCAATCGTCTCCGACAGCCCCGTGCCACTGGACTCGTGGCACATGTTCGAGCAGTCCGGCAGGTTGTTGGTGCCGAACTGCCGCACGAACAGTTGGTAGAGGAACGCGGCCTCGTTGCTCGTGCGACCGGACGTGTAGAAGGCCGCCTCGTCCGGCGAGCCCAGCGCGTTCAGCTCCTCCGCCACCAGCGCGAAGGCCTCATTCCAGGAGAGGGGCTCGTAGTGCGCCGCGCCCTCGCGCAACACCATGGGGTGCGTGAGCCGGCCCGCCTTGCCCAGCCACAGGTCGGACTGCTCCGCGAGCCGCGCCACGCTCCACTCGCGGAAGAACTCCGGCGTCACGCGCTCCTGCGTGCCCTCCTCCGCCAGCGCCTTCGCGCCGTTCTCGCAGTACTCCTGCACGGATCGATGGGAGGGATCCGGCCACGCGCACCCGGGACAGTCGAAGCCGTCCTTCTGGTTCACCTTCCAGATGAGCTTGCCGCCGCGCCACGGGCCCGCCTCGCCCAGCACGTGCTTCAACGCGCTCAGCACCGCCGGCACGCCGCCCGCCACCGTCTTCACCGGCCCCACGTCCGGAGCCCGGTTCTCCAATGGAGGCTGGGCCGCCGGCACCGCCAACGCGTTCCCCTTCCCGTCCTGTCCCTGATCCATGTCCCACCTCTGCGCGGCGCGACTCTACCGCGCCCGCGTCCTCCCGGCAGGCGGGGGTTCTGGGCCGGCCGGCCCGGCATCTCTGAAGCGGACGCGTCAGGACTCCTGAGTCCCCGCGATTACACGGAAAAACACGATTTCAAGCCTGACAGGGCTCTTGCAGACTGGGTTTCACGCGGAGTGCTCCCCGGCGCTCCGCGTCAACCCCCGCTGCAGGAGGCATCCCCCATGAAGGCCTTCCGTTCCGCCGTCGTCGCCGCGCTGTTCCTGTCCCTCCCCGCCCTGGCCGCGCCGACAGTCCACAGCATCTGGTCCAACCGCGGCTTCTACGTCGTCGACAACACTGGCAACTACCCGGTGACGAGCGGCAACGCCGTCGTCGCGTGAGACCAGTCCACCAACACCGCGTTCGTCAACTTCCACGGCATCGCGGGCGGCTTCACGTACGACTTCGAGCTGGTGGGCTCGCCGGCCATCTCCACCAGCGCGGACGACATCAGCGGCCTCTGGAACATCCGCCGCAACGGCTCGTTCATCTGCACCGGCTGCTCGGGCACCGCGTACAGCCTGAGCCTGCCCCTCGGCGCCTACTTCAAGTTCTGGGACTCCACCAACGTGTTCCACTTCAGCGCCTACATCGACGCGCGCAAGGACTACTGACGCACGGCGTCCAGCGTGTCCTGGAGCAACGCTGGCCCTGCACGCAAGCCCCCCGCGGCCCCGGGGGTTCGGTTAGGGTGCGGCGCCCCCTTTCCAGGAGTCTTCCGCATGTCCCGCATCATCCGCGCCTCTCGCGGCACCACCCTCTCCTGCAAGGGCTGGGTGCAGGAGGCCGCGCTCCGGATGCTGATGAACAACCTCGACCCGGACGTGGCCGAGCAGCCCGGAGACCTGGTCGTCTACGGCGGCACCGGCAAGGCCGCGCGGGACTGGCCCTCCTTCGACCGCATCGTCGCGAGCCTCCAGAGCCTCACCGACGACGAGACGCTGCTCGTGCAGTCCGGCAAGCCCGTGGGCATCCTGCGCACGCACCCGGACGCGCCGCGCGTGCTCATCGCCAACTCCAACCTCGTGGGCCACTGGGCCAACTGGGAGCACTTCCACGAGCTGGAGAAGAAGGGCCTGATGATGTACGGCCAGATGACGGCCGGCTCGTGGATCTACATCGGCACGCAGGGCATCCTGCAGGGCACCTACGAGACCTTCGCCGCCGCGGGCCGCTTCCACTTCGGCAGCGAGGACCTGGCCGGCCGCCTCATCCTCTCCGGTGGCCTGGGCGGCATGGGCGGCGCGCAGCCCCTGGCCGCGACCATGAACAACGCCGTGTTCCTGGGCGTGGAAATCGATCCGCACCGCGCCCAGCGCCGCGTGGAGACGCGCTACCTGGACGTCGTGGCCAAGGACCTGGATGAGGCGCTGGCCCTGGCGAAGGACGCGCAAGCGAAGCGCGTGGGCCGCTCCATCGGCATCATCGGCAACGCGGCGTCGGTGTTCCGGGAGCTGTACAAGCGCGGCATCAAGCCGGACCTCGTCACGGATCAGACGAGCGCGCATGATCCGCTCAACGGCTACATCCCCACGGACCTGTCGCTGGAGGCCGCCGCGGAGCTGCGCAAGCGCGACCCGGAGGGCTACGTGAAGCGCGCCCGCGAGTCGATGATCATGCACGTGCAGGCCATGAACGACTTCCAGGCCGCCGGCAGCCACGTCTTCGACTACGGCAACAACCTGCGAGGCCAGGCGAAGGTGGGCGGCATGCAGAACGCCTTCGAGTTCCCCGGCTTCGTCCCCGCGTACATCCGCCCGCTGTTCTGCGAGGGCCTGGGGCCCTTCCGCTGGGTGGCGCTGTCCGGAGACCCGGAGGACATCCGCCGCACGGACCGCGCGGTGCGCGAGCTGTTCCCCCAGAAGGCGTCGCTCAACCGCTGGCTGGACATGGCCCAGGAGCGCGTGGCGTTCCAGGGCCTGCCCGCGCGCATCTGCTGGCTGGGCTACGGCGAGCGCGCCAAGGCGGGCCTCGCGTTCAACGAACTGGTCCGCAAGGGCGAGGTGAAGGCCCCCATCGTGATTGGGCGTGATCACCTGGACTGCGGCAGCGTGGCGTCCCCCAACCGCGAGACGGAGGCCATGAAGGACGGCTCGGACGCGGTGGCGGACTGGCCCATCCTCAACGCGCTGGTGAACGCGGTGAACGGCGCCTCGTGGGTGTCGTTCCACCACGGCGGCGGCGTGGGCATGGGCTACTCGCTGCACGCGGGCCAGGTCATCGTCGCGGACGGCACGCCGGAGGCCGCGCGCCGCATCGAGCGCGTCCTCACGTCCGACCCCGGCATGGGCGTGCTGCGCCACGCGGACGCGGGCTACACGGAGGCCATCGACGTGGCGAAGGAGCGGGGCGTGCGCATCCCCGGCCTCACCGCCTAGAGTGCTTCGGATGCCACGACGCGTCCGACCCTTCGTGATGACCGCGGTGATGGGTGTGCTCGCGGGATGCACGCCCACCACCGCCGGGCCCATGGTGATGCGCCTGGGCCCGGGCGTCCCCCAGCAGAACTTCTTCCAGCTGGGCCTGCGCGCCGGCCCCCGCCTCAACGCTCCGCAGCTGTCGGAGCGCGGGGAGAACGGCACCTTCCAGGGTGACGCGAAGCCCTTCCACAATGATCAGTGGGGCATCGACATCGACGGCTCGGTGACGGTGCCCGTGAGCGACCGGCTGTCGTGGCACGTGGGCCTGCAAGGTGAGTTCGTCGGCCTGCCGGCGCCCGGCTACGGCGTGTACTCCGGCGTGTCGTATTACATCGGCTCGGAGAAGGTGGGCATGGCCCCGGCCCTCTCCCTGCGAGGCGCGTCCGACTTCGGGCTGGGTGACACGGACAGCACCAGCAGCCTGTTCGGCGTGGAGGCCACCTGTGCGTTCACCGTGCAGCCGGAGCCCGGCATGTCCCTGGGACTGGTGCCGTTCTTCAGCGTGCAGCAGTCGCTGGTGAACCCCGGCTCGCAGGTGACGACGCACTTCTACGGCGCGGTGGTGGCGGCGCAGCTCAAGTTCGGCGAGTCGCGCACGAAGCTGGAGCTGTCCGGCGGCTTCGGCCGGGCGCACTCGGGTGACACCAGTTGGAACGCGCCCGTGGCGGGCGTACGCGGAGGACGCTGAGCATGGAAGCCCTGGACCTGTGGGTGCGCAACACCTCCGAGGTGCTCACCGTGGAGGGCACCCACCGCGAGCCCGCGGAAGCAGCCCTCACCCCGCGCCCGGGAGCGGGCATTGGCGTGAAGGACGGACGCGTGGCCTACGTGGGCCCGGAGTCCGGCCTGCCCAGGGGCGCGCTCACGGACGCGACGGAGATCATCGACGCCGAGGGCGGCTTCGTGGGTCCGGGCTTCGTGGATCCGCACACGCACCTGGTGTTCGCGGGCGAGCGCTCCGCCGAGTTCGACCTGCGCAACCAGGGCGCCACGTACCTGGAAATCGCCAAGGCCGGCGGCGGCATCGCCAACACGGTGAGCGCCACGCGCGCCGCGAGCGAGGAGGAGCTGGCCACGCTCGCCCTGCCCCGCCTGGAGCGGCTGCTCTCGCAAGGCGTGACGACCGCCGAGGTGAAGAGCGGCTACGGACTGAGCCTGGCGGACGAGCTCAAGATGCTGCGCGCGGTGCGCCGCCTGGGCGCGCTGTCACCGCTGGAGCTGGTGCCCACGCTGCTGTGCGCGCACTCGGTGCCGCCTGAGTACAAGGACCGCCGCGCCGAGTACCTGGACCTCTGCATCAACGAGATATTGCCCGCCGTGGCGCGCGAGGGCCTGGCGCGCTTCTGCGACGTCTTCACCGAGGACAGCGCCTTCACCGTGGAGGAGTCCCGCCGGCTGCTCAACGCGGGCAAGGCGCTGGGCCTCACGCCGCGCCTGCACGCGGATCAGCTCACCGCGTGTGGCGCGTCAGCGCTCGCCGCGGAGGTGGGCGCCGCCAGCGCGGACCACCTGGAGCAGGTGACGGACGAGGGCATCCGCGCGCTCGCCGCCGCGAACGTCACCGCCGTACTCGTGCCTACCTCCACCCTCTTCCTGCGCATGCGCCCCTACGCGCCCGGCCGGAAGCTGCGCGACGCGGGCGTCAACATTGCTTTGGGTTCCAACGTGAATCCCGGCTCGTCCATGACGGAGAACCTGGCCTTGGTGCTGGGGCTCGCCTGCCTGGAGAACGGCCTGTCAGCCGCGGAGGCCTACTGGGCCGCCACCCGAGGGGCCGCGCAATGCTTGGGGTTGCAACGGCAGGGGCGGCTGGCCGTGGGTGATGCGGGCGACCTGGTGTTGTTCGCCTGTCGCAGTTACCGGCATCTGCCTTATCATCTGGGTATCAGTCACGCGCGCGTGGTGGTGAAGGGCGGACGTGTGGTGTTTCGCGCGCGTATGAATCACTGTCCCTGAGTGGATGCCGCTGAACAACTGGCATCGGCCGAGGGGGCAGGTGGAACTTCCCTCGTGGGCCGGCCGTTGTAGAGATCAGCTGCCACCATGTGCCGATTATTTGGATTCAGGAGTGCTGTTCCCGCCGCTGTCCATACCGCCCTGGTGACGGAGAGGAATTCCCTCCTCATCCAGTCGCGTGAGCACAAGGACGGTTGGGGTATCGCCACGTACGGGCAGGAGTCCTCGCCGCTCGTCGCGCATGGCGTGGGCCCCGCGCACTGCGACCCCGACTTCGAGCGCGTGTCGAGCCAGGTCTCGGCGCGCACCGTGGTGGCGCACATCCGCCTGGCGAGTGTGGGGGCGGTGGAGCTGCGCAACTCGCACCCGTTCCACTTCGGCCGCTGGTCCTTCGTGCACAACGGCACGCTGCGCGAGTTCGCGAAGCACAAGGCCACCGTGGAAGGGCTCATCCACCCGGAGCTGCGCGTCAACATCAAGGGCACCACGGACAGCGAGCGCTGCTTCTATCTGTTCCTGTCGCGGCTGTCGGCGCGCGGGCCGCTCGACGGCACGGTGAGCGTGGAGGCGATGGCGCAGGCGCTCGCGGAGACGATGACGCTGGTGTCCACGCTGACGGACGTGCCGGGAAGCCGCGAGCCGAAGGAACGCTCCGCGATGAACTTCCTCGTCACGGACGGCGAGGCGATGGTGGCCACGCGCCGCAACCGCACCCTCTTCATCTCCTCCGGTATCAGCGGCTGCCCGGAAGCGCTGCGCACGCCGAACACGGGAGTGCCGCTCCAGCAGTTCCTCGTCTCCAGCGAGTCGCTGTGCGGCGGGCCGCACTGGGTGCCGGTGGATGAAGAGGACGTGGTGGGCGTGGATTCGCGGCTCACGTTCCACCGCTGGAAGGTGCAGACGCTGGCGGACGGGGTGCTGAACCCGCGGCCGCCAGAGCAGCCCGCCCTGGTCTGATTCAGCCCAGCCACGCCTCGAGCAACGCGGCAGGACGCGCGCCGAAGGCCTCCACGTCGAGGCTCCGCGCGTCCTCTCCCTCATGGCGGAGCGTGACGCGCAGGAAGTCGCGCGGCGCGGCCTGGGGGATGCGGTCCAACCACTCCACCAGCATCGCGTGGTCACCGCCCACCAGGTCCAGGAACCCGGTGGCGTACAGCTCGTCGTAGTCCGTCAGGCGGTACAGGTCCGCGTGGTACAGCGGGATGCGGCCGGCATACGGATACACGATGGCGAAGGTAGGGCTGGCCACCTCCGACTGCGCCACACCTGCCCCTTCCGCCACGCCGCGCACCAGGTGCGTCTTGCCCGCGCCCAGGTCGCCAATCAGCCCCACGAAGTCCCCGGGCTGGAGCAGCAGTCCCAGCTTCACGCCCAGCCGGTGCGTCTCCTCCGGTGACGGAGACACCAGCCGCCGCGAGCGCGTGGGCTGCCCATCTCCGCTCATCGCTCCCACCGCGTCCAGACGTGGCCCAGGCCCACCAGCAGGTCCGTGGCGATGAGGCCCAGCAACCCGCGCTGCTGGGCCATCAGGTCGCCCGCGAGCCCGTGCGCGTACACCGCCGTCCACGCGGCCTTGGGCAGCGGAATTCCCTGCGCGAGCAACGCGCCGCACACGCCCGACAGCACGTCGCCCGTGCCGCCAGTGGCCATGCCCGCATTGCCCGTGGGGTTGATGAACACGCGCCCACCCGCCTCCGCGATGAGCGTGCGCGAGCCCTTGAGCACCACCGTGCAGTTGAGCGACGTGGCCAGGTTGAGCGCCACGCCCACGCGGTGCGCCTGCACGTCCTTCGTCGTCCGGCCCCACAGCCGAGCCATCTCCCCGGGATGCGGCGTGAGCACCACGGGCCCCTTCGCCTCCCGCAGCACCTTGAGGTCCTCCGCGACGGCGTTGAGCGCGTCCGCGTCCAGCACCGCGGGCACCTCCACGGACGCCAGCAGGTCGCCAATCAGCGCGCCCGTCTCCGGCCCCCGAGGGATGCCCGGCCCCATCACCAGCGCGTCCTTGCCCTCCAGCGCGGCCTTGAGGGCCTCCAGGTCGCCCTTCCCCAGCGGGCCGTCACCCGGCAGCGGAATGCCCATGATCTCCGGCGAGTGCGCCATCACCCACGGCAGCGCCTCCGGGCGCGTGGCCACGGTGACGAGCCCCGCCCCGCTGCGCAGCGCGGACAGGGCCACCATCGCCGCGGCGCCCGTCTTGCCCGGGCTGCCCGCCACCACCAGCACGTGGCCGTAGGTGCCCTTGTGCGAATCCGCGCGGCGCTTGGGCAGCGCCTCACGCGCGTCCTTCTCCTCCACGCGGAACAACTCCGCGCCGGACACCGCGCGAGTGGACTCACCGCCCAGGCCGATGTCCACGCGCCGCACGTCGCCGCACAGCGACGCGCCGGGCTCCAGCTCATGCGCGGGCTTCACGAAGCCGAAGGCCACCGTGACATCCGCCTCCACGCACGGAGAGAAGGGCTCCGCCGTGTCGCTCTGGAGGCCAGAGGGCACGTCCGCGGCCACCACCTTCGCCCCCGCGCGCCGCCACCGAGCGACCGTGCCGATGGCGTCCGCGAAGACGCCCTCCGGCGCGCGCTTCAGGCCGGTGCCGAAGAGGGCGTCCACCACCACGTCGCCCGGGCCCGCCTCCGGCAGCGCCTCGAAGGCGCGCGGCGACTCACCGAAGCCCTCCAGCGCCTGGAGGTTGCGCTTCGCCTCCGACGTGAGCTTGCCGGTGTCCCCCACCAGCGACACCACCACCCGGGCGCCGCCCTCCAGCAGGAAGCGCGCGGCGACCAAGCCGTCCCCGCCGTTGTTGCCGGGGCCGCAGAGCACCGTGAAGCGCCCGCCCGCGCCCGCGATGCTCCGGGCAGCCTCCGCGAGCGCACGGCCCGCGTTCTCCATCAACAGCCCGGACGGCATCCCGTGCTGATCCTGGGCGGCCTTCTCGGCCTCTCGCATCTGGTTCGCGGTGAGCACGCGCTGCATGGCTTCCAACCTCCCTACTTCGTCTGGAGCACCACCGTGGCCGCGGCCACGCCGGCATCATGGGTGAGCGCGAGCATCGCGTCCCACCCCCGCGCTTCCATCACTTCACGGGCCACGCCGGAGAGCACGAAGCGCGGCGGACCGCCCTCGCGCACCACCTCCATGTCCCGCCACTTCACGCCCGGAGGCACGCCCATCGCCTTCACCAGCGCCTCCTTCGCCGCGAACCTCGCCGCGTACGCGCTGGCCGCGTCGTGCCGGGGCGCGCAGTACGCGCGCTCACCGTCGGTGTACACGCGCTTCAGGAACGCCTCCGCGCGCGGACCTTCGAGGATGCGCTGGATGCGCTCGATGGAGCAGAGGTCCAACCCCAGTCCGACGATGGGCATGCGGGCCTACCCCGGGTCGCGCATCAGTTCGAGCATCTCACGCACCGCGCGCTCGAAGCCCACCAGCACCGCGCGCGCCACGATGGCGTGCCCGATGTTCAGCTCGTCGATCTCCTGGATGCGAGCGATGGCCTGCACGTTGTCGTAGTTGAGCCCGTGCCCGGCGGCCACGCCCATGCCCAGCTTGGCGCTCGCCTTGGCCGCGTCCACGATGCGCGCCAGCTCCCGCGCGCGCTCCTTCTCGTTGCGCGCCTCGCAGTAGCGGCCCGTGTGCAGCTCGATCCGGTCCGCGTTCACCTTGTGCGACGCGCGCACCTGGTCCAGGTCCGGGTCGATGAACAGCGAGACGGCGATCTCCCCGTCCTTGAGGTTCTTGATGATCTTCGCGATGGACTCGCGCTGGCCGGCCACTTCCAGGCCGCCCTCGGTGGTGAGCTCCTCGCGCCGCTCGGGGACGAGCGTCACCACGTCCGGCTTGTACTCGTAGGCGATCTTCACCATCTCCGCGGTGGCGGCCATCTCCAGGTTCAGGAGCGTCTGCACCGTCTCACGGAGGATGCGCAGATCCCTGTCCTGGATGTGGCGCCGGTCCTCGCGCAGGTGGATGGTGATCTGCCGGGCGCCGGCCAGCTCCGCCATCGCCGCGGCCGTCACCGGATCCGGATACACGGTGCGCCGCGCCTGCCGCAGCGTCGCCACGTGATCCACGTTGACACCCAGTCGCTGTCCCATCGTCCCGCTCCTTGCGCTGGCGCGGTGCGGGATTGTCCAGGGACCCGGGCCCGCGCCGGCCCCTCTATTCGTGGCCGGCGTCCGGAAGTCAACCGCTGTCGCTAGCCGTTGAGCGCCTTGGAGAGCGCCTCGACGATTTCGCGGGCGTACGCCTCGTTGCGCGCCGCGTCCTCGCCTTCAATCAGCACGCGGGCCTTGGGCTCCGTGCCGGAGAAGCGCACCAGCACGCGGCCGTTGTTGCCCAGCTTCTGCTCCACGTTCTTGATGGCCTTCATCACCGTGGGCAGCTCACCCAGCTCGCGCTTCTGCTTCACCACGACGTTGAGCAGCGTCTGCGGCACCGGCTGGAAGATGGAGGCCAGCTCCGACAGCGGCTTCTGCTGGCGGCACATCACGGCCAGCAGTTGCAGCGCCGCGAGCGTGCCGTCGCCCGTGGTGGTGTGGTTCAGGAAGATGAGGTGGCCGCTCTGCTCGCCGCCCAGGCTGTAGCCATTGCGGCGCATCTCGTCCACGACGTGCCGGTCGCCCACGCGCGTGCGGACCACCTTCACGCCCCACTGGGACACCGCGCGCTCCAGGCCGATGTTGCTCATCACCGTGGAGACGAGCGTCTTCTTCTTCAGCTCCTTGCGCGCGACGAGCTCACCCGTGCAGATGGCCATGATGGCATCGCCGTCCACGACGTTGCCCTTCTCGTCCACGACGATGAGGCGGTCCGCGTCGCCGTCCAGCGCGACGCCCAGGTGGGCGCCGTGCTTCACCACCGCCTTGGCCAGGCCCTCCGGGTGGAGCGCGCCGCACTTGTGGTTGATGTTCTTGCCATCCGGGGACACGCCCAGCGCGATGACCTTCGCGCCCAGCTCCTCCAGCACCGCGGGCGCCGTGCGGTACGCCGCGCCGTTGGCGCAGTCCACCACGATGGTCATCCCCTCCAGCGTCAGCTCGCGGGGGAACGTGGCCTTCAGGTAGACGATGTAGCGGCCGCGCGCGTCGTCCAGGCGGATGGCCCGGCCAATCTTGGTCGCCGTGGGGCGGATGTTGTCGATTTCGCCGCTGGAGACCAGCTCTTCAATCTTGGCTTCCGTCTCGTCCGGCAGCTTGAAGCCGTCGCGCCAGAAGAACTTGATGCCGTTGTCCTGGTACGGGTTGTGGGACGCCGAGATGACGGCGCCCGCGTCCGCGCGCATGGACGTGGTGAGGTTGGAGATGCCGGGCGTGGGCAGCGGGCCCACCTGCTCCACGTCGACGCCCATGGAGATGAGGCCGGCGGACAGGGCCTGCTCCAGCATGTAGCCGGAGAGGCGCGTGTCCTTGCCCACGATGACCCGGTGGCGGTGCGGACCGCTGCGGATGAGGTACGCCAGGGCGCGGCCGAGCTTCATCGCGACCTCGGCCGTCATTGGATAGACGTTGGCCACGCCACGAACGCCGTCCGTGCCGAACAGCCGCTCCGTCTTCTGAGCTTCCTTGGGGGGCATGTCCATCCTGTACGCCATGTGTGCCGCTCCACCTTTCCCATTGCCGGAAGGGCTCCGGCCACTCGCGTCCGGGGCTTATACCCCGTCCGGCACGTGGGCCCGAAGCTAGGGATGCGGTGTCACCCAGGCAAGCGCCCAGGCGTGCGGACCTGGCCTGTTTACGACGTTGGGGCTTGCCCCCGTCAGCCGCCGTACAGGTCGCCGCCGCCCCGAGCCCGCCGGATGGCGTCCGCCACCGCCAGCGCGTCCCGCGCCTCGCCCACGTCGTGCACCCGCACCACGTCCGCGCCCCCCAGGATGGCCATGGCCGCCACGGAGCCCAGGGTGGCCGCCAGGCGCTCCTGGGGGCCCTTGCCGCCCGTCAGCTTCCCAAGGAAGGACTTGCGGCTGGTGCCCACCAGCAGGGGCTGCCCCAGCCCCCGCAGCTCCTCCAGACGGCGCAGGAGGAAGAGGTTGTGCTCCAGCGTCTTGCCGAACCCGATGCCCGGGTCCAGGAGGATGCGCTCGCGCGGGATGCCGGCCTCGGTGGCCTGGAACATCCCCTCCTCCAGGTAGTCCATCACCTCGCCCACGACGTCCTGGTAGCGAGGGTCCTGCTGCATCGTCTTCGGCATGCCCTGGGTGTGCATGAGGCAACACGCCGCGCCCGCGGCGGCCACCACGCCGGCCAACGCCGGCTCCGAGTGGAAGCCGGTGACGTCGTTGATGAGGTGGGCGCCGGCCTTGAGCGCCTCCTTCGCCACCGCCGCCTTGGTGGTGTCCACGGAGATGGGCACCGTGGAGCGGCGCTTGATGCCCTCCACCACCTGGAGGATGCGCGAGAGTTCCTCGTCCGCTGACACCGGGAGCGAGCCCGGCCGGGTGGACTCGCCGCCCACGTCCAGGATGTCCGCGCCCGCGTCCACCAGCTTCATCGCGTGCTCCACGGCGCTGGCCGCATCCGGGAAGCTGCCGCCGTCGGAGAAGCTGTCCGGCGTCACGTTCACCACGCCCATGAGGTACGTGCGCGTGCCCCACTCGAACCGGCGCCCGCTCAGGGTCAGCGCCGGCATGGGCGCGGGGGACAGCGCCTCTTCCAAGGCCCGCGCCAGGCCGTCCGTGCGAGGCGACTTGCGGGCGAGCGAAATCAGCCGGTCGAACTGCTGGCGGCTGCCGGACAGGAGCACCTCGCCGGGGTGGTCCACGTGTCCGCCCGGCGTCCAGGTGGGCAGCTTCTCCCGCTCCTTGGAGCCGTACGGCGGCACCAGCTCCTCCTCGTAGGAGGGACGGCCCCCGGTGACGAGCACGTGCGCGTAGCCCAGCTCGCGCGCCAGGCGCTCGCGGTTGCGAGGAGACAGGTTCAGGCGGCGGAGGACCAGCGACAGGTCGTCGGGGCGGTCGCGGGAGATGAGGCGTGCGCGCAGCACGGTCAGGACCCCTTCAAAGCGTGAGGACGGCGGTGAATCAGTGTCGCCGCTTCGCCGGGTCCAGGGAAGGGAGGACGACTGGAACGCGCAGGGCGTCACGGCGAAAAGCAGAAGGCCCTCCCCGATACGCGGGAAGGGCCTTCGTCACTTCAGGACGGAACCTTGAGAGGCGTTACGCCTTCTTCGGCTCCATGTTGGGCAGGCCCTCGAGCGCGTCGAGGATCTTCCGCTTGTCCTTCTTCTCCGTCGGCTTCGGCGAGGAGCTCACGCGCGGCGCCGGGCGCTCACGGGTGAGCTGGCCACCCTGGAGGATGATGTTCACGTCCTCGGCGTCGAGCGTCTCGTACTCCACCAGGGCGTCGGACACGCGCTGGAGCACGTCCAGCTTGTCCGTGAGCAGCTGCTTGCCGGTGGTGTAGCAGCCCACGACGATGCTGCGGACCTCCATGTCGATCTGCCGGGCGGTGTCCTCGGAGTAGTCCTTGGACGAGTTGAAGTCGCGGCCCAGGAAGACCTCACCGTCGCTCTTGCCGAACGCCAGCGGGCCCATCTTCTCGCTCATGCCCCAGCGGCACACCATGGCGCGCGCCGTCTCCGTCGCACGCTCGATGTCGTTCGCCGCGCCGCTGCTCATCTCGTTGAACATGAGCTCTTCGGCGATGCGGCCACCCATGGCCATGGTGATCTGGTCGAGGATCTGCTTGCGGTAGCCGTTCACCTTGTCCTCGGTGGGCAGGCTCCAGGTGACGCCCAGGGCCTGACCGCGCGGGATGATGGTGACCTTGTGCAGCGGGTCGCAGCCGGGCAGCAGCTTGGCGAGGAGCGCGTGACCGGCCTCGTGGACGGCCGTGTTCCGCTTCTCCTTGTCGGTCATGATCATGGACCGGCGCTCCGGGCCCATGAAGACCTTGTCCTTCGCCTGCTCGAAGTCCGCCAGGTCCACGCGCTCCTTGTTCTGGCGCGCGGCCATCAGGGCCGACTCGTTGACCAGGTTCTCCAGGTCCGCGCCCGTCATGCCGGGCGTTCCGCGGGCGATGACCTCCAGCTCCACCTCCGGGGCCAGCGGCACGCGGCGGGTGTGCACCTTCAGCACGCCCAGGCGGCCCTTGAGGTCCGGACGGGGAACGATGATGCGGCGGTCGAAGCGGCCCGGGCGCTGGAGCGCCGGGTCCAACACGTCCGGACGGTTGGTGGCGGCGATGAGGATGACGCCGTCGTTGGACTCGAAGCCGTCCATCTCCACCAGCAGCTGGTTGAGCGTCTGCTCACGCTCGTCGTGACCGCCGCCCAGGCCCGCGCCACGGTGGCGGCCCACGGCGTCGATTTCGTCGATGAAGATGATGCAGGGGGCGTTCTTCTTGCCCTGCTCGAACAGGTCGCGCACGCGGCTGGCGCCGACGCCCACGAACATCTCCACGAAGTCCGAGCCGGAGATGGAGAAGAATGGGACGCCCGCTTCACCGGCCACCGCGCGGGCGAGCAGCGTCTTGCCCGTACCCGGAGGGCCCATCATCAGGACGCCCTTGGGGATGCGGCCGCCCAGCTTGGTGAACTTCTTGGGGTCCTTGAGGAAGGCGACGATCTCCTCCAGCTCCTCCTTGCACTCGTCCACGCCGGCCACGTCCGCGAACGTGACCTTGTTGTGGCTTTCGCTGAGGAGCTTCGCCTTCGACTTCCCGAACGTCATCGCCTTGCCGCTGCCGCCCTGGAGCTGGCGCATGAAGAAGATGAAGAACAGGAACAGGAAGACGACGGGCATCCACTGCCCGAGGATGGTCAGCCAGAGGCTGTTCTGCTCCTCGCGCTCGTACTTCACGTCCACGCCGGAGGCGCGGAGCTGGTTGAGCACGGCCACGTCCGGCGGGGGCCCCGTCGTCCGGAACTTGTCGTTCGAGTCGCTGAACGTACCGGAGTAGGTATTGCCCTTGACGGAGACGGCACGGACCTTCTTCTCCTCCACCTTGGTCAGAAGCTGGGTGAAGGTCGGTTCCTGCACCTGCTCGTTGCCTTGCGAGAAGAAATTGTAGAAGGCGACGAAGAGGACGATCAGGATGACCCAGAGCCCGATGGTCTTGTAGGTCGAACGCACGTTTCAGCTGCCCTTTCGGTACTCGGCGGGATGAGGGCCGTGCCAGGAGGAACCCTGGCGAAGTTCGTCATGTGCCCGGCGCCCGCCCGTGTGCAGGCCAGCGACGGACCGTATCAGCAACAGCAAAAAGCCCTCAACTATTTAGGGGACCGCGACCATCCCCCCGTTTCGAAGCTTCGACTCTATAACGGAGGGGTCTTCCGTTCGCTCGTGAGCGGAGGAAAGGCCCACAGCGAGTGTCGGGAAGCCACCTCGCGCGAAGCCGCACCCGGTTCGACGAAGCGCGGCAGGACGCCGGGAAGCCACAGCGGTTCCCCGCGCGCGTCCACCACCACCGGCTGCGCGTCGCGCGCCTCCGAAGGAACGCGGGCATCCACCATCACGTCCTGCACCTTGCGGTGGCCCGCGCGCGTCCGGACGCGGTCGCCCTGCTTTCTCGAACGCACCGTGAGTGGCCACGCCGTCCCCTCCTCCAACATCAGGGCCAACACGCCTGGGGGCGGAAATCCTTCCGCGGCCACCTGGAAGCGCCACGCGCCGAAGTCCCCCTGGGCCCCCGGCCCCGCGAGCACCAACGGCGCGGGCGGTGATTCCCCTCCAGGTCCCACACACCGCACCCGCCCGCCGGTGGCCTTCAGGAGGAAGCCATCGCTCAGAGGAATGACGCCCCCGCGCGCCACCACCTCCCGCGCGCGCTCCAGCGTGGCGTGGTCCACCCGGGCGCCCGCCGTGCTCAGCAGCCGTGCGAGCACGCGGCGCCACAGCGGAGGCTCCAGCGCGCGAAGCCCCACGGCGTCCAGCCCGCCCCCGGACAGCGCCAGCCGCTCCCACGCCGCGTCCGCCAGCCCGTCGAGCAGGGCTTCGTCCTCGGAGGCGAGCCGCGCGAAGGTGGCCAGGTGCTCCACGGTGCTGAAACCCGCCGCGCGGTTCAGCGCGGGCAGCACGTCCTGGCGCACACGCGTGCGGAAGAAGGACGGGTCCGCGTTCATCGGATCCACCACGAACCCCACCTCCTCGGTGGTCAGGAAGGCGAGCACGTCCTCGCGCGAGCACGCGAGCAACGGGCGGAGGAGCGTGGCAGCACGGGCGTGGATGGAGCGTGCGCCCCGGAGCGCCGTTCCCCGGGACAGGCGCATCAGCAGCGTCTCCGCCTGGTCATTGAGCGTGTGGCCGGTGGCCACGAAGTCCAGGCCGCGCTCCTGTCGCAGGACCTCCAGGGTCGCGTACCTCGCCGCGCGCGCGCGCGCCTCCAGCCCCGCCCCCGGCGACAGCGCGAGCCGCCGGACGTGACAGGTCAGCCCCAGGCGTTCCGAAAGGCCTACGACGGAGGTCACCTCACGAGCGGCCTCCGCCCGGAGACCGTGGTCCACCGTCGCCACCTCCACATGCAGCGCCAGCGCCTCGCGCACGCGCGCCGTTCCGACGAGGAGCGCGGTGGAGTCCGCGCCTCCGGAGACGGCCAGCAGCACCGAGCGCGAACGGGCGCCGTGCTCGGCATACGAGCGGGCGAGCCTGCCGGGCAGCGAGGAGCTTTCAGGAGACGCGCGAGGCATGGCGCCAGCGTTCGGAATGGAGTGTCAGATGACCGGGTTACAGATTCGCGGTGACGGAAGCGTGGGGATGCATTCCATGATTCCCACAACGGAAGGACGCGGGGCGGAAATAGAACGGCGCTTCGCGGTTGTTGGTCGGACGTTCTGGACTTCATGACGTTGGACCTAGGGGTCCCCCCCCTCCCCCTCTGGGTCCACGGGGCCGCTCGGAGATTCGCTCCCTGCGGTCCCTCTTTCCGAAGCGCCCCGGTCTCCCCTGTGGAGGCCGGGGCGTTTCACTTTTTTGACCGGGGCACTCTTTGTCGGAAGTGGAGCGTTCAGCCCTCGGGCGCACGCTTGAGTGCTCCGAAACCGTTGACCCTTCAGGGCGTCTGTCGGATAACCGCTCCGGTGTGTTCAGGTCGTCACCTCGAATCCGCCCCGGAGACCCAGGCATGGCAGGCACCGACAAGCGCAAGCAGTCGCTGTACTTCCCCGAGGAGATGCTGAAGGAGATCCAGGAGGAAGCGAACCGGCAGGACCGTTCTCTCTCTTGGGTGGTGCAGCAGGCCTGGAAGATCGCCCGCGACCGCATCAAGTCGTTCCCTGCCGTGAATGACGTCACGGGCGACGAGCGCACGGACCCGCGCGAAGAAAGGCCGTAAGGCAGGGCAATGGCCACCACGGATCACCGCAAGCAATCCCTCTACTTCCCCGAGGACATGCTGGAAGAGATCCAGCGTGAGGCAACGCGGCAGGATCGTTCCCTGTCGTGGATCGTCCAGCAGGCATGGAAGGTCGCCCGCGCTGACATCCGCCGCATGCCCTCGGTCAATGACGTGTTGGGCCCCCTGCCTCCACGGCCGGTGGCCGCCGCGGCGCAGACAGCCACCTCCGCTCCCGCGGTGGTGACGTCCAGCGCCCCGGCATCCTCGGACGAGCCCTCGAAGCCGTAGGGCTCCATCCACCCCGGCCCCCGTAAGTCCGACACCGCGCGAGACGTCAGCGCGGGGCGGGCCGGGAGGGCCGGGCACAGTTAGCGAAGACGATGCGCGGGGCTTCCTTCAGCGCCTGGACCGGGCTGGGGTACGTGCTCTTCATGTACGCCGCCGCGATGTTGGCGTCCGTGCCGCCCAGCTTGCGCGCGGTCACCGGGTTGCGGTCCGGGTCCTGACCCGCGTTGCCCAGGATGCCGCCGTAGCCGTCCCCTCCCGACAGCAGGAACGTGGACATCGCCACCCGGTAGCGGATGGACGCGTCGTCGCGCGCGGGGATGGACACGGCGCGGCCGCGCACGCGCAGCTCCGTCACGCGCTGCCCCGCAGGACGCGCGCAGTCCACGCGCAGGCTGGTGCCGTCGGACACGTGGAGGAACGCGCCGGACGGAGACACGATGGCCTGCCCCTCCACGGCCAGCGTCTCCACGGAGTGCTCGAACAGGTCCACGAGCTGCTTCTCCGTGAGGTCCACCGTCACGACGAGGTTTTCGAAGAGGATGACCTCATGCAGGACGCCGTCGGTGAGCGGCCCCGTGCGCAGGGACGTGCGGGTGACGCACAGGCCCTCGTCGCGCAGCGAGCCGCCGTTGATGATGCCCAGCTCCGTGGCCTTCGAGGCGCCATCCTCCGCGTGGAGGAACGCGTCCGCGGCCAGCTGCCCCAGCGCGTTGTTGTCGTGGCGGGTGAAGGCGGAGCCCAGCTGGATCTCCTCGCCCAGGTAGCCCACGACGGCGTCGGGGTCGTCCACCAGCGGGGTGCAGGAGTCGTTGTACGCGAGGCACCCGGGCAAGAGCGTGAGTGCCGCGAGCGCGGCGGTGAGGTGGCGGCGGTCCATCAGTAGAAGGCCCTCAGGGTGAGGTAGCCGGACACGCCCTCGCGCGGCAGCAGGCCGGTGACGCGGTCCGGCCGGGGCACGTCGTCGCGCAGGTCGTGGTCGAAGAGGTTCTGCGCGTAGAGCGTCACCTCGAAGTGCTCCCAGATGGGCTCGGTGCGCAGCTGCGCGGTGATGAGGCTGTACGCGGGAATCTCATAGCGGCGGATGAGCTCCAGCGTGGAGCGGTTGTTGTTGCGGCGCTCGGCGCCGGAGCGCACCACCACGTCCAGGTTCACCCAGTCCCCCAGGGGCATGGACACGCCGGCGTTGAAGCGCGCCTGGGGCACGTCCGTGAGCAGCCGGGCCTGCTCCGGCACCTCCAGGTCCTGCGCGCGGGACAGGCTGGCGTTGACCCACGCGGCGGCGCGCTTGGACGCCTCCAGGCGGGCCTCCGCCTCCACGCCGTACACGCGCACGCCCAGCTCGCGGTTGCGCAGGGGGACGATGTTGCCGCTGGTGTCCACCGGGGTGATGGGCGAGGCGAAGTTCTGCAGGAAGGCGTTGGCGCGCACGCGCACGCGGGTGTCGCCCGCGGCCTGGACCAGGTCCATGCCCAGCTCGAAGGTGTCCACGGTGGTGGGCTTCAGGAGCGGGTTTCCCTCGAAGCGGCCCTGGTTGTAGTCGGTGTCGGGGATGCGCTCGACCAGCTCCTGGGGCGTGGGGGCGCGGAAGGCGCGGCCG
The DNA here is from genome assembly GCF_009909105.1 of Corallococcus exiguus. Lineage (NCBI taxonomy): Bacteria > Pseudomonadati > Myxococcota > Myxococcia > Myxococcales > Myxococcaceae > Corallococcus > Corallococcus exiguus. The sequence continues at coordinate 370,714 of NZ_JAAAPK010000010.1, read as the reverse complement.
TACAGCGCCTTGAGCACCAGCGCGTCCGACGCGGCGATGACCAGGCCCACGCGCGGGTTGACCCGCACCACCATCTTGCTGGCGTCGAGGGTTCCTGACGCCTCCGCGTCGGGAAGCTGGATGGCGTCCAGGCGCAGGCCGAAGGTGAGCGTGAGCGCGGAGAGCACGGTCCACTGGTCCTGCGCGGAGAGGCCCAGGTTGAGGCGGCGGGAGGCCGCGCCCTTCGTGAGGTCCACCAGCCCTTCAGGGGCGGCGGGGCTGGGGCGCAGGCGGCCGTCGAGCGTGTAGTTCGTGGTGTAGTCGTACTGGGACAGCGACTGCTGTTCGGCGACGAAGCCCAGGGTGAGGTGGTTCTCCTTCGTCAGCGCGAGGTCCGCGTCCACGGAGGCCGTCACGGTGCGCACGGTGACCTGCGTCTGCTCCTGGAGCCCCTCGGGGAAGAGGCGGTCCGCGCCGTCACCGGTGCGGAACTCCAAGGGCGTGAGCTGGAACATGCGGTCGGTGGACTGCTGATCGAAGCCCAGCCGGGCACGCACCTGGCCGCCGTCGGAGAGGGGCCGCTCCCAGGTGAGGTCCGCGAGGAGCACGTCCCAGGACAGCTGTGAGTCGTTGCCCACGGTGTCGAACAGGCCGACGAGCGCATCGCGCTTCTCGGAGAGGTAGCGCGCGGTGATGCCCACGCGGCCGGCGCTGTCCAGACCGTAGGACACGCCTCCGCCCGCGTTGAGGAGGAAGCGGCCGTCACGGGTGCGGCCCGCGGGCTGGTCCACGTCGCGAAGACCCTGGGCCACGGACTCGTCATCGAGCGCGTCGTGGTTGATGACCAGCGAGTCGCCTTCCTGCGTCCAGAGGTCCAGGTCCGCGAACAGGCGCAAGTCACCAGTGGTGTGCGCGGCGGACAGGTGGCCGTCGGTGGCGAGCGCCAGGCGGCCGTCGTCGCGAGGAACACCGCCGGTGGTGATGGCGCCGCGGACGCCGTCGGCGTGGTTGGTGACGAGGTTGACGACGCCCTGGAACGCGCCCGCGCCGTAGACGGCGGAGCCGGGGCCGCGGATGACTTCGATGCGCTCCAGGTTCTCCACCGGCAGGTTCATGAGCGCCTTGCCGTCGAAGAAGTTGTTGAGGCGGTGTCCGTCGAGGAGGAAGAGCACCTCCGCGTCGTTGCGCAGGCCCCGGATGGCGGTGCGGTGGAAGCCCTGCACGTCACGGCTGACGGACACGCCGGGCACCACGTCCAGCACGTCCGCCACCGTGCGGGCGCCCAGCGCGATCATCTGCGCGCGGTTGAAGGAGGCGCCGATGGCCGGCACGGTGCGAACGGACGCCTCCTGGAGGGTCGTCACCGCGAGCACGTCCTCCGCGCTGTAGAGCGCCAGGTCGTCGTCCATGGCGCTGGGGGATGAGGAGGATGCGCGGGAGTCGGCGCGCGGCTCCGGAGGAAGGTCCGCGTTGAGCGCGGCCATCGCGTCGTCGGAGCTGGAAGCGCGCGTGTTGCTTCCGTCAGGACGGCCGGGAGCCCGCGAGTCCGTACCGCTCGCGCGAGCCGGTGCGCGCGGGGCGGCTGCGTCCGTTCGGGTCGAAGCGCGCGAACCATCCGTTCGGGCCGTGGGCGAATCCGGTGCATCCGTGCGGATGGGGGCTCGCGAATCCGTGCCGTCCGCGCGGTTTGAAGCGCGTACATCGGGCGCGTCCGTCCGGGACGAAGCACGCGAGTCCGTACCGGCCGTGCGGCTCGAAGCACGTGGATCCGTACCGCTGGGCGTGCTCGATGCGCGTGGGTCGGAAGCTCCCGAACGGGAGTCCACGCTGTCCGTTCGATTCGAAGTCCGCGAATCGGGGGTCCCCGCGCGTGCGCCCGTTCCATCCGGACGACCCGCGGGAGGAGGCGGAGTCGGAGCGCTCCCCGAGTCATCGTCCTCCCCTGCCCCCGACGGCGGAGCGAAGGCATCGATGTCGGGCGTGGACCTCGGGGCGTCACGGGTCCCCTTGCGGGCCGGCGGCGCGCGGACCGGCGGGGGCTCAGCGGTCTGCGTCCCCACCATCACCCTCGCGGGCCGGAGCGCGGACATGAAGAGCGGCGCGCGCTCCCCATTCACCATCGCCGCTTCGACGAAGTACTCCACTCCGGGTGGCACCATGTGCTCGGCGGGAATCACCGCGCGGTACAGGTCTCCGTATTGCCGCTCCATGGAGACCTGGACGTACGGCTCGCCCGGGCCGCGATAGCGGACGAAGAGCTCCAGCACCTTGGCGCCATCCACCAGCGTCGCATCCAGTTGGAGGGGCTGTCGGGCCTCGGAGCGCGGCGGCGATGCGTGCAGCAGCGCGGCCTCTTGCGCGTGGACGGGGGCCGCGGCGAACACCACGGCACAGAGGATGAGCGTGCGAGGAAGAACGGTCTGCAAGATTGACGGCGATGGTCCGTTGCAGGGCCATGCGAGTCAAGCAAGCCACCTGCCCGCGTCCCGCCGATTTTTTGCCGCCCCCGCGAGCGCATGCGACGGTGCCTGTCGCTCCATGCGCGCGTCGCTTGCCCTTCACCTCGCCCTCTTCCGCCGCCAACGCGCCCAGATCGCCCGGGTGGTCGAAGGCCGCACCGAAGCCTTCCGCGCCTACGAGGCCCGGTACCGCCGGCGCACGAGCACCTACCAGAGCGTGGTCTCCCTGACCCACGTGCACCAGCGCATCGCGGCGTCGGACCTCGTCTACGTCGGCGACTACCACACGCTGCCGCTCGCCCAGCAGACCTACCTGGACCTCGCCGAACGCGCCCTCGCCTCCGGCCGCCGCGTCGTGCTGGCGCTCGAGTGCGTGGAGGGCCGTCATCAGGCCGCCCTCGACGCGTACCTCGCGGGACGCCTGCCAGAGCGCACCCTGATGTCCCGGCTGGGCCATGGCCCTACTCCGGGCTTCGGTCCCGGCGCCGGCATCCGCGCCGTGCTGGCCTTCGCGAAGCGCCTCAAGCTCCAGGTGGTCGCCATCGACCGGCGGGCCCAGGGAGAGCGTTCGCTCGCGCTGCGCGACGCCTTCGCCGCGGAGCGCATCGCCCGCGTGGCCCGCGCGGAGGATGTCCCGCTGGTGATGGTGCTGGTGGGCCAGTTCCACGCAGCGCCCTGCCACCTGCCCGCGCAGGTGGAGCGCGCGTTGGGAGACACCCATCCGCGCCGCGGCCTTGTCGTGTACCAGAACGCCGAAGGCCTCTGGTGGCGCCTCGCGCGCGAGGGCCGGCTGGGAAGCGCGGAGGCCGTGGAGCTGGCGGACGGCGCGCTGTGTCTGATGAACGCCTCGCCCGTCCTCTGCCAGCAGAGCTTCCTGGACTACCTGGAGGCCGAAGGCGACGACGCGCCCCTGTTGGACCGCAGCGCCGCGGAGCGCTTCCGGGACATGGCGGAGCTCATCGGGGGGCTCGCGGGCGTGTCCGTGGGCCGCGAACTGGACTCGGTGGAGGTGACGACGGCGGCGGATGGCGACGTGCTCGCCCGCATCCGCCGACGCGGCCGCTTCACGCAGGCGGAGCTGTCCCAGCTGCGCAAGCACATCCTGTCGCGTGAGAGCGGCTACATCCCGCGCGCGCGCACGGCCTACCTCGCGTCACTGTCCCTGAACCACGCCGCGGAGGAGGCCGCCCACTTCGTGCGCCACTGCGCCGTGGGCGACGCCATGGACGCCCCGCGCGGCGCGTCCGAGGCCTTCTACGCACGCTGTCTGGAAGAGGCCCTGGGCTTCTTCGGCTCCAAGCTGATCAACCCGCGCCGCACCTGCCCCAACGTCACGGAGTGGGCGAAGCGCTTCGGCGAGGCCCGGGGCCTGGAGCGGCAGATCGCCGCCTTCGTCCTCGCCCACAAGGCCACGGAGTCCGAGGCCCCCGACGAGGCCGTGAAGCTCCTCCCCCTGCGCCGCGACCGCCTGTTCCACGGCGTCAGCCACGCGCTCGGCTACCTCCTGGGGGACAGCCTCTACCGGGCCTTCGACGCCGGTCAGGTGGACATCGCCGACATCCGCGCCCTCTTCCGGGATCCGCTCGTGGATCCGCGCGGCGCGTACCTGGCATGGGCCGCGCGCCTGCGGGGCATCTAGTCCTCCGGTGCATCGCGGCTGCTGAATCCCGCATCCGATTGACGCTACATTCCGGCGGCATGACCCCATCTCCTCGTCCGCTCACGGGCGTTGTGTCCGCTGTCCTCCTGTCCCTCGCCGTGGGCCTCGTGATGCCCGGGTGCTTCCCCACTCAGGGCGCCTGCGTCCATGGCTCGTCCATCTATTTCTGCAATGAGGACACCGAAGACGAGTGCCGCGACTTCTGGTGCGACGGCTGGGACTACTGCGGCTACTTCGACGGCGACTCGTGCGAGGACGTGGGCTTCTCTGACGGAGAGGTGTTGCTGAACAGCTTCTCCGAGCCGAGGACGCCCGACTGGAGCTGGGGAACGCCTTCCGGCGGTGGTGGCGGCGGTGGCGGTGGCGGCAGCGGCAACGGCGCGTGCGCCTACTACGATTCGAACCTGAACCGCGTGCTCTGTGATCAGCGCACCTCGGCCTCCAGCTGTTCGGGCAAGTGGATGGGCAACGGCACCAACTGCTCCAGCCTCAAGTGCACGAGCAACACCGACCCCAACAGCTGCACCGTGTCGGGTGGAAGCTCGGGCGGCACCTGCACGTCCACCTACCAGGGGCCCACCGGCGACGCGCAGGTCTACACGCAGTGCGCTTCCGTGTGGAACTACCGCTGCCAGCAGAAGAACGACAGCGCCGCGGACCAGAACTGCCTCGTCTACGACTCGCTCGAAGCGACGGTGGAGTGCCCGTACTGCCCTTGAGCCACCGGGCCGGTGGGCCGCGAAGCAGCGGTCCACCGGCAAGCGGGAGCGCTGAAGCTCAGGCGCGGTTGGCGATGGTCTTCGGCGGCAGCTTGAGCACCTGGCCCACCTTGATGTGGTCCGGGTCCTTGAGCTGATCCTTGTTGGCCTCGAAGATCTTCGTGTACAGCTTCATGTCCCCGTAGATGTCCTTGGCCAGCTTGCTGAGCGTGTCGCCGGACTTCACGGTGTGCACGCCGTAGGGCTCCTCGTGGGTCACGGTGAGCATGACCATGATTTCATCGTTCCACTTCGGGTGCTTCGCCTTGATCTGATCCCACATGCGATCGCGGTCGAAGGCGTGGTCGACGGTGCCCTTGATGACGAGCTTGCCGTTCTCCTCGCGCGCTTCGACCTTCGCGCCCACGTTCTTCGCCACGTCCAGCACGTCCTGGTAGTCGTTCTGCAAGGCCATCCGTGTCCTCCTGTCGTGAGGGCGCGAACTCAAGCACTCCGCCCCCTGGCAATGACGGACCGCCGGGAAGGACGTGAACGAAGCTCAACACTGCGGAGCCAGGAGCTGTTCAGAGCACCACGTCCGCGCCGGGCTCCGGTGCGACGTTCAGCTCCTCGGGCGGTGCGAAGGTGCCGTCCGGCCGCAGCTCACGCAGGACCTCCTCGCGGCTCAGGCGCACCTCGCGGATGGTGCCATCCGGCGACAGCGCGTAGACGCGGTCCTGGTCTTCCACGCCCACGAAGAGGCCGCCCAGCGCGGGATGGAGCATCACCAGCGCGAGTTCCGTCTCCAGCGGCCCCGGGAAAAGCACGTGCGCGTGCGCGGAGAACTGGGGCCGCTCGCCGTCCGCGTCCGGCGCGACCGACACGGGGATGAGCCCCTGGTGCAGGGGCAGCTCCTGGAGCTTCTGGCGGCCGTCCTTGCTGAAGCGGAAGCGGAAGTCGCCGCCCAGCAGGTACAGGTTCGAGTCGTCGAAGCCCTGGAGCACGTAGACGGTGATGCCGTCGTCCTCCTCCAGCACGACGGGCTTGAGCTGCTTGCGGCCGTGCACCTGGTAGACGCGCTCGCAGGCGGCGCTCGCTGCGCGGGCCAGGGCGTCCATGCCTTCGGGCAGGGACTCGACGGGGAAGTCCTCCATCTCGCCGGAGAACTCGATGGGCGCGCGGTACGCGTACGCGGGAACGAACACGTCCTGCGGATTGAAGCGGCCGAAGACGGAGTACCAGGCGTTGCCGCGCGGCACGGTGAAGACCCCGTTCACCCGCGAGCGGTCCACGTCCGGACGCGCCTGCAGCAGGTCCGTGGCGCTGGTGGTGCCCTTCTCCGATTCGACGATGTACTGCGCGCGCTTCTGCACGCGCTGGAGCTCCTTGTCCGCCACCAGCTCCACCGGAGACTCCGCCGCGTCCGGCGTGCCCACCGGGGCCTGCGCCGCTTCCGCCTGGGTCGCGCTGGAGTGCGCGCGGCAGCCGGCGGTCAGTGCGACGAGGGCAACGAGGAGACTGCGAAGCATGGGGACTCCCGCGGACGTAAGGGCCCGGTCAGTCTGTGCCGGCCGGGGCCCTCGCGTCACGTTCCCCAATCACGGTGGGACCTCAGGCGCCCTGCTGCGTGGGCGCCAGCGCCGCCTTGATCTTCTCCTTCAGCGCCTTGCGGCGCTCCTTGAACTGCGCGCGCGTGGACTCGTCCACCTGGCCGTTGTTGGAGGCGCGGGCGGCCTTCATCTCCTCGTGGAGCTGCTTGGCCTCCGCCTTGAAGCCGTCCGCCTGGGCCTGCGTCAGGCGCCCTTCGGCGACCTGCTTGTCCAGCCGGTGATCCATGCGGCCGAACTTGTGGCCCCCGCCGCCGTGCTTGCTCCGGCGGCCCTCGCACTGCCCGGCCTTGGCGTTGGAGTCGGACGGCGCGGCCGTCTGGGCGAGCACGGGCACGGCGAGGAGCAACGTGGCGACGGCGGTACCGCGAAGCATGGACTTGAGCGACATGGTGTGTGGACTCCGGGTTCAGGTCAAAACGCTCCGGGAGCAGCCGTGCAGCCTGCTTCCCGTCGCGCTCTGACACTCAAAACCCCGGAGCCCGCCGAAGGTTAAATCACCTCCGGAAAACCGCCGGCTACTGGCAGTCCGCCAGGCCGTAGGTGAAGTCCTGGCGAGGCGTGTGGCCCGGGTCCTGGTTGATGGCCGCGATGCTCAGGTCCGTGTACGACACCGTCTGCGTGCTGCCGATGACCATCTGCGTGCGCTGCACGCGCGTGGTGGACAGCACCACCTTGCCAATCGAGCCACCGGGCTCGACGCGGTAGCAGTTCATGATGCGCGGATCCACCGTGGAGCGGCGGCACTGCGTGTACTGACCCAGCACCGTGCGCTGCTCATACGTGCAACGGCAGTCCCAGGGGTCATAGGCCTCCACCACCGTGGCCGCCTCGTAGCCCGTGGCGGTCTGGACCACCTCCAGGTAGCTGCCATCCTGCGGCTGCGTGCAGCGCATCAGCGTGTCACCCACGGCGCCCTGCTTCACCTCCGCCAGCGCGGGATCCACCTTCACCTGCGCGCCCGCCTCGATGGCCTGCAGCGGGTCCCTCGCGTCCGCACCCTCACAGCCCAGGCCCAGCAGCGAAACACCCAGCATCACGACCGCGGAAAGACGCAGCGACACCTTCATGGACGACTCCTACGAATGGGGGGATGCCCGGGAGGACCCGGACATCTCACCTGTAGGCTTTCGCGGCGGCCAGGTGCAACGCCCTTCTGTGTCACGAACGCGATTCAGGCTTCAGGGCACGCGTGGCCATGAAGGTGGGCAGGAACGTGGAGAGCAGGTCCTTTCCCCCTTCGTACTTGTCCTCGAACAGGTTCGTGAGCACGAAGCCCGCCTCCATCTGTCCGCCCAGCTGCTCCTCCAGCGAATGGCCCACGACCATGGGCTCATCCTTGTCGGTGTAGCGGCGGCGCTCCTCGACGGTGAGGCTGGTGAAGTCCGAGTACGGCATCGTGTACTTGAGCCGCATCACGCCCTTCTCCTCGTCCACCGGGTCGAAGAGGTAGCGCACCGGGTTGCAGATGCCCGACAGGAGCACGCCCCCAGGACGCAGCACGCGGAAGGCCTCGCGCCACACCGGGAGAATCTCCTCCGCGAAGCAGTTGGAGCACGGGTGGAAGATGAGGTCGAAGCTCCCGTCGGCGAACGCGGACAGGTCGCGCATGTCGCCCTCCACGTACTGGAGGGTGAGTCCCTCGCGCTCGGCCACGTTGCGGTCCTGCGCCAGCTGCGCGGGCGAGTTGTCGAACACGGTGACGTTCGCGCCCGCCGCCGCGAGCACCGGACACTGCTGGCCGCCCGCGCTCGCCAGGCCCAGCACGTCCTTGCCCTTCAGGTCCCCGAACCACGCGCGAGGCACGGGCTTCGTCGGGGTGAGCACCACGCTCCAGTCGCCCCGTCGCGCGGCGGCGATGACCTCCGGAGCCACCGGCAGCGTCCATCGGTTGCCGCGTCCCACCTCGCCGTTCCACGCCTCGCGGTTGTACGTCCGCACGTCCAGGTCAGTCTTCATGCAGCACCCGTCCTTCCATGCCCCCGGCCACGGTGACGACCTCGCCCGTCACGTGTCCGGAGATGCGATCCGACGCAAGCGTCACCACGACGCGCGCCACGTCCTCCGGCTGCCCCACCTTGCGCAACGGCATCGTCCGCGTGACGCGGCCGACGAACTTCGGGTCACCCAGCTTGTCGCGGTTGCGATCCACTTCCGTCCAGCCCGGGCACACCACGTTGACGCGGCCCATGGGCGCGATGCGGTGCAGTTCGTTCTTCAGGCTCTTCACGAAGCCCGCCGCCAGCGCGCCCTTCGCCGCCGCGTAGTCCGTGTGGCCCGCCTCACCGAAGAGGCCCGCCGTGGAGCTGATGATGACGATGGTGCCCGTGCCCGTGGTCTCCACGTGGCGCAGGAACGCGCGGCAGCTCAAGAACACGCTGTCCAGGTTCTGCGCCAGCGTGCGCCGCCAGCGCTCCAGCGACATCCGCCACAGCGGCTCATCGGGCGCGGGATACACACCGGTGTTGCACACCAGCACGTCCAGCCGGCCCAGGTCCTTCACCGCCTGGGGCACCAGCGCGTCCACGTCCGCCTCCACCGTGAGGTCCGCGCGCACGGCCGCGCCGCCCACCTCGCGCGCGAGCGCCGCCGCCTTCTCCTGGCTGCGATGGTAGTGCACCGCGACCTTCGAGCCCTCGCCCGCGAACGCCCGCACCAGCGCGGAGCCGATGCCGCCCGCGCCGCCCGTCACCAGCACGCCCTTGCCCTGCAGTCCCGTGTCCATCGCTGCGCGACTCCTCGTGGGCTCCCGTCAGAGCGGGAGGAATGCGCGGCATGATGCCCGAGCCATCCGGCGCGGACAGCCGGGACGTAGGGGCGGTGTCGGCGGGTGCGCTGCGTGCCGGGCAGCGGGACGAAATGCGCGGCGGGAACCTGACAGCGACGCGCTACGGCGTGGACAGCCGCGAGCGGATGCCCGCGACGAGCAGGTCCAGCCCGAAGGCGAACCGGCGCTCGAAGTCGCGGTCCAGGATGGCGTCCACCGCGCCGGCCGCGTGCGGATAGCGCGCGGAGGCGAGCTGACGCAGCGCCCCTTCCCGCTCCTTCGCTTCGGCGTCCTGCGCGGTGAAGCCCTGCTCCTCGATGGTGAAGCCGAGCACGTAGTCGAGCACGGTGAAGGCCGCCCAGCCCGCCGCTCGCGAGTCGAACCCCGCCCGTGTCAGCGCGCCGATGACCGTGTCGGAGACGCGCAGCGTGTGCTCGGACACCACGATGGTGCCTGCGTAGACGCGGGCGCCGTCCCGGTGGGCCAGGAACGCGCGCCGCAGCTCCTCCGCCACGGTGCGCACCACCGGCTCCCACGGTGACTCCGGCGTCAGCGTCCGCGCCACGTCGCGCACCAGCGTGTCCGCCATCGCGTCCAGCAGGGCCTGCTTGCCCGGGAAGTGCCAGTACAGCGACGGGGCCTGGATGGAGAGCGCCTTCGCCAGGACGCGCATCGTGAGGCCCTCCAGGCCGTGCTCGTCCAGCAGCGTCCACGCCGCCGCCACCACCTGCTCCCGCTGGATTCGCATACCCGCGCTGCCCCTCGCTGGCTTGACAATCTAACGCCGTTAGTCGATCCCTAACAACGTTAGTTTAACGCCTTCGGGCGGGAGGTCGGTCATGGCGGAGGTCCTTGATGTGGCGGTGGTGGGAGGAGGTCCCACCGGGCTGTGGCTCGCGTGCGAGCTGGCGCTGGCGGGCGTTCGGGTGGAGCTGTTCGAGCGGCGCGTGGAGGCCGTGCGCGAGTCCCGGGCGCTGACGCTGCATCCGCGTTCGCTGGAGGTGCTGGCGCTGCGAGGGCTGGAGGGCCGGTTCCTGGAGCGGGGACGGCCGCTGCCCACCGGCCACTTCGCGATGCTCGACACGCGCCTGGACTTCAGCGTCCTGGACACGCGCTTCCCCTACACGCTGTTCCTTCCGCAGGCTGTGACGGAGGCCCTGCTGGAGGAACGGGCGCGCGAGCTGGGCGTGGCCGTGCGGCGCGGCCACACGGTGGAGGCCCTGCGACAGGACGACGAGGGCGTGGACCTGGAGGGCTCCACGGACGCGGGCACGTTCCGCATCCGGGCGCGCTTCATGGTGGGCGCGGACGGAGCCCGGAGCGCGGTGCGGAGGCTTTCGGGCATCCCGTTCCCGGGGACGGACGTGACGCGCACGTCGGTGTTGGGCGACGTGACGTTGGGCGCACCGCCGGCCCAGCCCGCCCTCGGCATCTCGAACGAGCGGGGCGGCGTGATGGTGGTGCCCATGTCGCCGGGCGTCCACCGCATCGTCGTGAATGATCCGCTCCGCGAGAAGGCGCCGGTGCGCGAACCCGTCACGCTGGAGGAACTGCGGGAGAGCACGCTGCGCATCGCGGGCTCTGACTTCGGCATGCGTGAGCCCCGGTGGCTGTCCCGCTTCGGCAACGAGACGCGGCTCGCGGAGCGTTACCGCGAGGGACGCGTGCTGCTCGCGGGCGACGCCGCGCACATCCACTTTCCGGCGGGGGGCCAGGGGCTCAACGTCGGCCTTCAAGACGCGATGAACCTGGGATGGAAGCTCGCGGCGGTGGTGAAGGACGGTGCGCCGGAGGCACTGCTCGACAGCTACTCGCGCGAGCGCCGTCCCGTGGGTGAAGCGCTGATCCACAACACGCTGGCGCAGACCGCCCTCATGGGCGCCACACGGGAGACACTGGCGCTGCGCGAGTTGCTGAGCGGATTGCTCCGTGAGCCGCGGCTGAACCGCCAGCTCGCGGACAACATCGGGGCGCTCGACGTGGGCTACGCGCCGCTGGACGTGCCCGCGCCCCAGACACCCTCACCGCTGCTGTCCGAGTGGTGCGGCCGACGCCTGAGCGACGTGGAGCTCGGCACGGACGCGCGGCTCTACGCGGCACTGCATCCGGGCCGGTGGCTGCTGCTGGGTCTGGGCGAGGACGACGCACGCCCCCTGCCCCGCTGGGAACCCGGCTGGCCCTCCCAGGTGACGACGCTGCGCGGTCGCCTGGGACGCGCGGACTTCGAAGGTGTGGGCGGCCTGCTGGTGCGCCCGGACGGCCATGTCGGCTGGGCCTGGGCCGCGTAAGCAGCCGGGAGGCCGCACCGCGTTCGAGCATCACTGAGACGAAACAAGAAGGCCCGGGGCGGTTCCGCTCCCGGGCCTCACGTGATGGCTCCGCGCGTGAAACCTCAGCCCAGGCGCAGCAGCTGCCGGGCCTGCTCGGGGGAGGCAATCTCACGGCCGGCGGCACGGGCCCGCTTCGCGGCCTCCGCCACCAGTTCGAAGTTGCCCTTCGCGAGCACGCCCTTGGACAGGTAGATGTTGTCCTCCAGGCCCACGCGCGCGTTGCCGCCGCGCTTCGCGGCCTCTTCCACGAACGGGAGCTGCTGGCGCCCCACGCCCGCCACCGTCCAGGAGCTCCCCTCCGGCAGCGAGGCGATCATGAAGTCCAGCACCTCTGGCCGCGCCTGCAGCGTGCCCGGCACGCCCAGCACGAAGTCGAAGTGCGCCGGCAACTCCACCAGCCCCTCCTTCGCCAGGTAGCGCGCCTCGTCGATCATCCCGACGTCGAAGCACTCCAGCTCCGGCTTGAGGCCAATGCCCTTGATGCGCTTCGCGATGTCGCGCACCAGCGGCCGGGGATTCCAGAACACCTCTTCCCCGAAGTTCACCGTGCCCGTGGTGAGCGTGGCCATGTCCGGCTTGTCCGCTCCCGTGAGCGTGAGCCCGCCGCACCGCTCGTCCACGCCCATGCCCACCGCGCCGCCCGTGGACACCTGGACGAGCACGTCCGTGCGCTTGCGGATGGCTCGGATGGCCGCGCGGAACAGCTCCGCGTCCTGCGACGGCTTGCCCTCCGCCGTGCGCACGTGGATGTGCACCATCGCCGCGCCGGCCTCGCGGCACTTCGCCGCATCCTCCGCGATCTCCTCCGCGGTGATGGGCAGGTACGGCGTCTGCTCGCGCGTCGTCTCCGCACCCACCAGGGCGGCGGTGAGGACCATGGGCCTGCTCATCGCTTCACCCGCTGCTTGTCCTTCGGAACGACGCAGGTGCCCGAAGCGCGGCACACCACCACCGCCTCTGGCAGTACGTCCGCCGCCGAGTCATTCACGTCCGTCCGGGGCTTGATGACCTTGCGAGCCTCGAAGCGCATCTTCCGCGACGTGTTGCCCTCGCTGATGATCTCGCCCTCCGCCTCGATGAAGTCGCCCGCGTACACCGGGGCCAGGAACTCCACGGAGTCGTAGGCGCGGAACAGGCCCTCGTCCCCGTCCGAGCGGATGCACAGCTCCGTGGCCACGTCCCCGAACAGACCGAGCATCCGCGCCCCGTCCACCAGGTTGCCGCCGTAGTGCGCGTCGTGGCTGCCCATGCGCAGCCGCAGTACCGCCTTGGTGCCAGTGCTCACGTGGGTTCCCCCTGGTAGTGGGAGTCCGCGGACTCCGTGCCCTCTTTCTTCATCACCGCGTGCACGATGTAGTTCGCCACGTCGGACGGCTTGGTGCCCGCCCCGAAGCCCGCGTCGAAGCCCAGCTCCAGCGCCAGCTTGTGGTCCACGCGCGGCCCGCCCAGCAGCAGCAGCGTCTTGCCGTGGATGCCCGCCGCCTTCGCCGCGTCGATGAACTGGCGCGAGTTGTCCTTGTGCACGTCGCGCTGCGTGACGACCTGGGACACCAGGATGGCGTCCGCGTGCTTCGCGGTGGCCTTCTTGATCAGGTCCTCGTTGGGCACCTGGCTGCCCAGGTTGAACGCCTCGAAGCCGGGGTAGCGCTCCAGGCCGTAGTCGCCCGCGTAGCCCTTCATGTTCAGGATGGCGTCGATACCCACCGTGTGCGTGTCCGTGCCCGTGCACGCACCGAAGACGACGATGCGCCGGCGCACCTTCTCCTTGATGAGCGCGTTGAGGTCGTTGAACCCCATCTTGCGCACCACCACCTCCGGCACGTCGATCTCCGCGTAGTCCAGCGTCACGTTGGAGCGGGCGTAGACGACGAAGAACGTGTACTGGTCCGCCGCGCGCTCGGCGGCGGCCACCTTCACGTCCGTGAAGCCCATCTTCTTCGTGAACTGGGCGGCGGCCTCCTTGGCCTTCTCCGACAGCGGCACCGGCAGCGTGAACGACAGTTGCACCATGCCGTCGTCGCGACGGTCGCCGTAGGGGCGGATGATCTGCTTGCTCGGCTTCACCATCGAACTAGCCCTTCTTGCCCTTGGGCGGCGTGAACGACACGCTGGTGCCCACCTTCTCGGCCACCGCGGCGAAACGGTCCTTCTTGCCCTGCTCCATGTAGAAGACCACCGACCAGGTCGTCTTCCCGTTGCAGCCCACGTACGTCACGGTGTCCACGTTGCCGCTGCCGTCCGGCGCCGCGTCCGTGTCCATCTTCGTGGCCGCCGGCTGGCCGCCGACCTTCAGCATCGTCCAGCTGTCGCCGCCCATGTTCGCGAGGATCTTCGTGCGGCACAGCTCCGCCTTCATGCCCGCGGTCTGCACCGTGCCCACGTCCACCATGAAGTACGCGTCGCCAGAGGGCGCCAGGAACTTCTCCGAGCCGTCCACGCTGGAGCGCGTCCACGCCGCCGGGGCCTTCAGCGCGATGTTCTTCACCGTGACGCTGCTCAACGCATCCGCGCTGCCGCCCGCGGCCACCATCACGGCAACAAAGGTACTCAGGATCATGACGCCTCCAGCATTTCCAGGAACGGATTGAAGTAATCCGGCGCCTTCTCCAGCACGCCGTCCAGGCCCTTGCCACCGGTCTCCTCGCGCTTCACGTCGCCGAAGCGCCCCTTGCCGATGGCCGCCACCATGCCCTCGGTGTGGCACTCGCGCAGCAGCTCCTCCGCCTTGGCGAAGACCTCCCGCGCGCGGTTGGCGATCTTCCCGTCCTCGCGAACGGTGAACTCCTCGTCGATGCCCCGCGCCGCGCGGTGGATGTACGACGCGGACTTGAGCGCCACGTACCGGTCCGCGAGCAGCGGCGTGTGCATGGCCTCCGTCATCATGCCCAAGAGTTGGATGCCCTGCCGCGTCCAGATGGCCACCAGGTCCGCCATCACGTCGTACGCGTGGCTGAAGAAGATGTCCGTCTCCTTGTGCTTCGTGGGCGGCATGTACTTGAGCGGCGCGTCCGGGAAGCAGCGGCGCACCAGCATCGCCTGCGACAGCTCCAGCAGCAGCGTGTCGTCCCGGTACGGGTCGATTTCGTACGAGTGCCCGATGCCCAGCTGCCAGTCCTTGAGGCCCGCGCGCTTGGCGAAGCACTCGTTGATGAACTGGCTGGCGATGACGGTGTGGGCCGCGTCGTAGGCGTCCGCGGTGGTGATGTAGTTGTCCTCGCCGGTGTTGATGATGATGCCGGCCAGGGCGCAGATGCGGCGGCTGAAGTACTGGTCGATGAACGTCCGCCGCATGTTGATGTCGCGGAAGAGGATGCCGTACATCGCGTCGTTGAGGAGCATGTCCAGCCGCTCGTACGCCGCGCAGAAGGCGATCTCCGACATGCACAGGCCGGATGAGTAGTTGGTCAGCTGGATGTAGCGCTTGAGCTTGCGGCTCTCGTCATCCAGGGCCTCGCGCATCACGCGGAAGTTCTCCTGGGTGGCGTAGGTGCCGCCGTAGCCCTCCGTCGTCGCGCCGTGCGGCACGTAGTCCAGCAGCGACTGCGCCGTGGAGCGGATGACCGCGATGACGTCCGCGCCCGCCTGCGCCGCCGCGCGCGCCTGGTCCACGTCGTCGTAGATGTTGCCGGTGGCGACGATGACGTACTTGTGCGGCGCGGGCGACATGGGGAACTGCTCGCGCAGGGCGTTGCGCTGGGCGATGCGGGACTTCAGCTCCGCCATCGCCGCGCGGGCCTCCTCGCGCACGGCGTCCCGCAGGTTGGATTCCATCTCTGGAGACAGCGCGCCCAGCTTGTCCGTGGGCAGCGCGGTGATGCGCTCCACGGCGTCCAGTGGACTGCTGGCGCCCAGCTGAAGCGCGCGGCCGTACCAATACGCGGCGCCCCGGTTGAGCACTCCGGCGGACTGCAGCTTGTCCACCATGAGGTTGGCCAGGGGTACGCCACGCGTACCCGCGCCGGAAATGCCAAAGAAGCGCAAGACGGTGCGCTCATTGGAAACAGTGGTGTTGCGTTGGATGAGGTCGAAGATCGGATTGACGATCTCGTCCGCCAGCTTGCGCGCCTCGGCAATCCGCGCGTCGTCGATGAACGGGCCTGACATGCGCGCACCCTACCCGAGCCCCGCGTCCTTCGGCTCAAGAACGCGGCACCCGCACCGCCAGCAAACGATGCCGCACCGCGCCTCTTGAATGGCGAGACGCATCACACAAAAGCCTTCTCACCGAAATGTCACTGCACGCTTGAACACCGATAAAGCGGTGATCAATGCCACCGCCATTTCGGTTCAAACACCGAAATGCCGGTGATCCGGCTGAGACCTCCGCACTCAAACCATTGAAACTACAGGAGGTGAACGTTCGGCACGAGGCGTGCTCTAGGGGTGGCCCGGTTCCCCCGTAACCCAAGGAGTTCCCCTTGAACCGACGCTCGTTGATGCTCGCCGTCCTGCTGTCTGGCGCCCCCGTCCTCGCCGCCGGCAATCCCCCGCCCATCACCACCGACTCGGGCGCGCCGCTGGGCACGAACCAGAGCTCCAAGACGGCCGGCCCGCGGGGCGGCATCCTCCTGGAGGACTTCGCCCTCATCGAGAAGCTCGCGCGCTTCGACCGTGAGCGCATCCCGGAGCGCGTGGTGCACGCGCGCGGCGTGGGCGCGTACGGCTCCTTCGAGAGCTACGGCGACTTCTCCAACCTCACGCGCGCGTCCGTCTTCTCCCAGAAGGGCAAGAAGACGCCGATGTTCGTGCGCTTCTCCACGGTCATCCACCCCAGCGGCTCACCGGAGACGCTGCGCGACCCGCGCGGCTTCGCGCTGAAGTTCTTCACGGACGAGGGCAACTGGGACCTGGTCGGCAACAACCTGCCCATCTTCTTCATCCGCGACGCCATCAAGTTCCCGGACATGGTGCACTCGCTGAAGCCGTCCCCAATCACCAACCGGCAGGACCCGAACCGCTTCTTCGACTTCTTCAGTCACCAGCCGGAATCCACGCACATGCTCACCCAGCTCTATACGGAGCTGGGCATCCCGGCGAGCTACCGGCAGATGGACGGCAACGGCGTGCACGCGTTCAAGTTCGTCAACGCCAAGGGCCAGGTGAAGTACGTCAAGTTCAACTGGAAGTCGCAGCAGGGCGTGAAGGGCCTCACCGTGGAGGAGGCCACGAAGCTGGGCGGCGAGGACTTCCAGCACGCCACGCACGACCTCTACACGAACATCCAGGCCGGCAAGTTCCCCTCGTGGGAGCTGAGCGTGCAGGTGCTGGATCCCAAGGACCTGGACGGCTTCACGTTCGATCCGCTGGACGCCACCAAGGAGTGGCCCAAGGACAAGCTGCCTCCGGTGAAGCTGGGCAGGTTCACCCTCAACAAGATGCCGGACAACTTCTTCGAGGAGACGGAGCAGTCCGCCTTCTCCCCAGGCGTGATGCCGCCGGGCATCGAGCCGTCCGAGGACCGGCTGCTGCAGGGCCGCCTCTTCTCCTACGCGGACACGCAGCGCTACCGCCTGGGCGCCAACTACCTGTCGCTGCCGGTGAACCGCGCGCGCGCCGCGGTGGAGAACAACAGCCAGGCCGGCGCGATGAACAGCGGCAACACGAAGTCGGACGTGAACTACGAGCCCAGCATCACGCGTGAGACGCAGGACACGCCCTCCGCCCTCTTCTCCAACGCGCCGCTCACCGGCACCACGCAGCAGCGCCCCATCGCGAAGACAGACAACTTCGCGCAGGCGGGCGCCTTCTGGACGGCGCTCGACGCGGTCGGCAAGGATCGGCTCATCCAGAACCTGGCCGGCGACCTGGGCCAGGTGCGCGACGCGAAGGTCAAGGCGCGCATGGTGGGCCACTTCTACGCGGCCAACGCGGACTACGGCACGCGCCTGGCCAAGGCCGTGAACGTGAAGCTGGACGACGCGAAGGCCACCATCGCCCCGCTCGCCACCACCGGCCAGCCGTGACCTGACGCACCGGGGCCGCCGGTGACGCCACGGCGGCCCCCTCTCCCCTTCACGCTTCCTTCGCCGGAGACGCCCTCATGGTTCGCAAGCTGCTGCTCGGTTCGCTGGGTCTGGTGATGCTGGTGTGCACGGTGCTGACCGCCGCGTGGATGTCCCTGCGCGCTCCGGCGACGACCGCCGGACGGCTGCTCGCCACCAGCGACGCGGAGCGCTACCTGCTCGCCGCCGCGCGCGAAGGCGAGACGGACATCGTCCAGGGGCTCGTCAAGGCCGGCACGCCCGTGGAGGCCCGCGACACGCGAGGCTTCTCCCCCCTCATCCTCGCCGCCTACCACGGCCACACCCGGACGGTGCAGGCGCTGCTCGACGCCGGGGCGGACGCATGCGCGGGTGACAGCCGGGGCAACACGGCCCTCATGGGCGCCGCCTTCAAGGGCTACGCGGACGTGGTGAAGCTGCTCTCCGCCCAGCCCTGCGCGGTGGACCAGACCAACCGGCTGGGCCAGACGGCCCTGATGTTCGCCGTCCTCTTCGGCCGCACGGAGGTGGCCGACCAGCTGCGCCACCAGGGCGCCTCCCCCGCGGTGCGCGACGCCAGCGGCCGCTCCGCCAATGACTGGGCCCAAACCCAGGTCCCTGCCGCCCCCGTGGCGCCCGCCGCACCCACCGACTCCACCGCCCGGGCGAGGTGAAGCAAGACACCCACCGGCAGCCCCCACACCAGCCGTCCTTCGGAGACCGATTTCCCATCCGCTGAGGTTCCGTGATTCTCTGGAGGGATGGGATTAGTCGGCTTAATGCACGAATTCCAATTCGTACAAAATTGCCACACTTTTCCAGTTAGGCTTGACTCCGACTGGGGGGTTGGCCGCATAACATCCTGCGTCCTTCCAGGAGTGCAGGGATGAAAAGCCATCGGGCAATACCAGTGCGTGGGTGGGTGGGGCTGGCCCTCGCGGTGATGTTGAGCGGTTGCGATTTTGGCGGAGGTCCGGACACCCCCCCACCTCCGCTCACAGCCCCCGAAGCACCGAAGCAGGTGGTCGCGCAGGCTGGCGACGCGTCCGCGCTGGTGACGTGGACGGTGCCGCCCGGTGATGGCGGCAGCCCGCTGCTCTACTACGTGGTGCGCTGCGTCCCCGAGTGCGGCGGCGCACTGGTGAAGGTGCCGGACACGCAGGCCACGGTGCTGGGGCTGAACAACGGCTTCACCTACGTCTTCAAGGTCGCCGCGGTGAACGCGATGGGCGAGGGCCAGGCCTCCGTGGAGACGGACCTGGTGACGCCCAAGGCGGGCATGAGTATCCCGAACCCCACGGTGCCGGGACAGCCGCGCTCGGTGGTGCCCACCGCGGGCAACGGCCAGGCGTACGTGAGCTGGCTCGCGCCCGCGAGCTACGGCGGCCGGCCGCTGTCGTACTTCAAGGTCATGGTGGAGCCGGGCGGCCGGGTGCAGCGAGTGGACGCGCCGTCGTCCGGCACGCTCATCGAGAACCTCGACAACGGAACGGCGTACACCTTCACCGTCTGCGCCGCCAACGAGATGGGGGAAGGCCCCTGCACGCGCCAGACGGCCCAGGTGACGCCGCGTCCGGGTGGCGCGCCCACCAACTGGGTGATGGGCTACTGGGTGGGCT
Organism: Corallococcus exiguus; assembly: GCF_009909105.1. NCBI lineage: Bacteria > Pseudomonadati > Myxococcota > Myxococcia > Myxococcales > Myxococcaceae > Corallococcus > Corallococcus exiguus. Next base: position 351,614 of record NZ_JAAAPK010000010.1, on the reverse strand, counting down.
ACCAGCGCGACCTGTACCCGGTGGAGGCCGTGGACATGTCACTGCTCACGCACATCGTGGTGGGCCGCATCCGTCCGCGCATCGACGGCACGCTCTATACCGACTTCGACGTGGACCCCGTGCAGGGCCCGGCGATGGCCCGAGCGCTGGCGGTGCGGGCGCACGAGGCGGGCAAGAAGGCGCTGCTGATGCTGGGCGGCATGGGCGAGTACGACGGCTTCCGGGCCGCGACGGAGACGCTGGAGAAGCGCCGCAACTTCGTGCGCAACATCATCAACACTATGCACGAGCTGCAGTTCGACGGCGTGGACGTGGACTGGGAGCCCATCCTCCTGCCGCAGGACAGCGCGCCGCTGCTGGCGCTGCTGGACGACCTGCGCGCCGCGGACGAGAACATCATCATCACGGTGCCGGTGGGCTGGGTGAACTCCAACTTCCCGCTGGGCAAGGTGGACGCGGAGTTCCACCGGCAGCTGGCCGCCCGCGTGGATCAGATGAACATCATGGCCTACAAGATGAGCGGCCACTGGGGACAGTGGGCGAGCTGGCACTCCAGCGCGCTCTTCGGTGAGAACCCCGGCCACCCCAGCTCCGTCGCCAGCTCCGTGCAGGCGTTCCTGAACGCGGGCGTGCCTCCTCAGCGCATGGGCGTGGGCGTGGGCTTCTTCGGCACCTGCTGGAAGGGCATCACGGAGCCGGGCACCCCGCTGGACGGGCGCGACGACATCGCGGAGGAGCAGAGCGACAACGCGATGAGCTACGCCAACATCCAGGCGCACTACTACCAGCCGGAGGCGTACCGCTGGGACGACGCCGCCAAGGCGCCCTACCTCTCCTTCCCCACCGCGTACGGCCCGCAGTCCTGCAACTACATCTCCTACGAAGACGTCGCGTCCGTGTCGGAGAAGGGCCGCTGGGCGCGGGAGAAGGGCCTGGGCGGCAGCATCATCTGGACCATCAACCAGGGTCACATGCCCAAGACCCTGGTGGGTGGCTCCAAGGATCCGCTGATGCAGGCCGTGCACACGGCCTTCCTCAAGCCCTAGACGTAGCGGGACTCGAAGAGCTGGCGCAGCGACGGTTCGGTGCGCAGCAGGTCCAGCGTGAGGGTGGCGTGGCCGGGCACGTAGCCATTGCCCACGAGCATGGTGACGTCCTTGCCCACGCCCTCCGCACCCAGGGCCGCCGTGGTGAAGCTGGTGGCCATGGAGAAGAAGATGACCGTGCCGCCGTCCTTCACGGACAGCAGTGACGCCATCTCCGTGTTGCCCACACTGGCGCAGTTGACGACCAGGTCGCAGAGCTGACCGTTGGTCGCCTTCGACACGGCCTCCATCACGTCCACGCCCTGGGTGGCGTCCACCTTCATGGCCTCGTCGCACAGGCCAATGGCGGACAGCGCGTCCAGCGCCTTCTGGGAGATGTCCAGCGCCAGCAGCTTGCCGCGGCTCTCCAGGCTGCGGCGGGCCTGCGCCAGGCACAGCGCGCCGCTCTTGCCCGCTCCCAGCACCGCCACCGTCATGCCCGGGCGCACGTGGCGAGCCACCAGCGCGGGCGCGCCGCAGACATCCAGCGCCGCCAGGGACAGCGTGTCCGGCATGTCCGTGGGGAGCTTCGCGTAGATGCCGCTCGCGAAGAGCAGCGCATGGCCGCGGATGTCCACGCGGTCGATGTCCGCGTGCACCGCCTTCACCTCTTCGATGACGAGCGGCGTGAGCGTCAGGCTCACCAGCGTGGCGATGCGGTCCCCGGGCTTGAGCACGCCGTTGGCGGGGTGCTTCGCGCCCAGCTCCTTCACGCGGCCAATGAGCATGCCGCCCGAGCCGGTGACGGGGTTCTGCATCTTGCCGCGCTCGAGGACGATGTCCTGGATGCGGGAGGCGATGCGCGCGGGGTCGCCGCCCACGTCGTCCTTGATCTGCTTGAAGGACGCGGCGTCGATGTTGAGGCTCTCCACGTCGATGAGCAGCTCCGCCTCGCGGCACGGCAGCGAGGGGTCCAGCTTGCGAGCGCGCTGCGGCAGCACGCCCTTCTCCGCCACGACGCGCGACAGTCCGTAGGTATCCATGGCGTCCCCCTTATCAGTCCCGCGCCAGGAGCGGCACCAGCACGGACAGCGACCGCTCGAAGCGGTACGAAACGCCCGAGTGTCCGTCCTCGAACTCCTCGTGCGCCACGTCCACGCCGCCGGCCTTCAGGTCGTCCGCCACCATGCGCGTGCCCCAGCGCAGGTTGAACTCGTCGCGCGTGCCGGCGTCCAGGTAGACCGTCTTCAGCTTGCGGAAGGAGTCCATGAACTTGGGCACGAAGCGCACGGGGTCGTGCACGAGCCACCGGTTCCACACGTCCAGGCGCAGCTTCGCGTTGTGCTGCTCGAAGGGCAGCTCCAGGTTGAGCGGCTCGCCCTTCTTCGGCGAGTACGCCGCCGCCATGGCCAGGATGTTGATGACCGGGAAGTCGTCGCCGCGCACCTTGGTGGCCACGGCGCGCTGGCGCAGCTCCGTCACCCACGCCTCCACGCCGCCCGCCTTCATCAGGGACGTGGCGGCCTTGGGCAGGTCCGGCATGTACGAGTACTCGAAATAGGAGTCCGGCGCGTGCGCGCCCACCAGGGAGAAGATCTCCGGGTGGTAGCGGCCCATCACCAGCGCGCCGTAGCCGCCGGAGCTGTGGCCCACCACCGCGCGGGACGCGGCCTTGGGCAGCGTGCGGAAGGTCTTGTCCACGAAGCCGACGATGTCCTTGACCAGGTAGTCGCGGTAGCGGCCGATGGCGTCGCTGTTCACCCACTGGCTGCCGCCCAGCTTCGTCCACGCGTCCGGGAAGACGCCGATGACGGGCGGGATGGCGCCCTGTTCGATGAGCGCGTCCAGGCGGTCCGGAACGGTGGGCGAGAACCCGGACACGTTGGTCCACGAGCCGCCGCCGTTGCCGAAGGCGTGCAGGAAGTAGACGACCGCGTAGCGCTGCGTGCCCTCCGCGTAGCCCGGCGGCAGGTACACGGTGAGCCGGCGGCGGGCCGGATCTCCCAGCGGGTTGTTCTCCAGCGCGGGGGAATGCACTTCACGCGTCTCGAGCACGCCCTTCATCGGTGCCTCTCCTAATCGCGGTGCGCCGCGCGTTCTACGCGCTGGAGCCCGGGTGCTTGCCGAACAGCTTCATCACCTGTTGCAGGTCCGCCCACGCATTGCGCTTCTCCGCGCTGTTGCGCAGGAGGTACGCGGGGTGGAAGGTGGGCATGAGCTGGATGCCCTCATATTCGCGCCACTGCCCCCGCATGCGGGTGATGGGGGTGGTGTCCCTGAGCAGCGTCTGCGCCGCGAACTTGCCCAGCGCGACGATGACCTTGGGCTGGATGGCGAGCAACTGCGAGCGCAGGAAGGGCTCGCACGCGGCGATCTCATCCGGCTCCGGGTTGCGGTTGCCGGGCGGGCGGCACTTCACGACGTTGGCGATGTAGACGTCGTTGCGGGTGAAGCCCATGGCGCCAATCATCTTGGTGAGCAGGTCCCCGGCGGCGCCCACGAAGGGCACGCCCTGGAGGTCCTCGTTCTCACCGGGGCCCTCGCCCACGAACACCAGGTCCGCGCGAGGGTTGCCGGAGCCGAACACGATGTTCTTGCGGCCCGAGCACAGCTTGCAGCGGCGGCAGTCGCCCAGCTCGCGGCGGACCTGATCCAGCGTGGGACGTTCGCCCTCCACGACGCCGGGCAGCGCGCCGTTGTAGCGGGGCGCGGACTTGGGCACGTCCAGGAGCATCGCGGGGGCCGGAGCCGGTGCGGCGCGGGGTGCGGCGGGAGGCGGCGTGGCGGCGGCCAGCGGACGGGGAGCGCCCAGGGGCTGCTTCATCGCGGCGTGCAGCGTGTCGCGCGACGGGGACTCCGCCGGGGGCCGGGGAGGCGTGGGTGCGGCGGCCGGCTCGGGGGCCTTGGTCCGGGCGATCATCGTGCGCACGGACGAGGCGGCGGCGCGCTGCTGCTGGAGCTCGGCGGCGACCTTCGCGTCGACGAGGATCGAGCGGCCAGCGGTCTCCTCCTGCCAGAGCAGGTGGCGGCGCACGTCCTGGAGCACGTCGGCCAGCTCCTGCATGGAATCAGGCGTGTCGTCGTTCACGGTGGTGGATCGGTATCGGAGGGACCGTCCCGGTGCAAGGAAGCAGCCGGGGAAGTTGCCTGTACGCTTAGCCCAGGGTCGGGGCTTGCGCCACCTTCCGGGCGGAGACCCCGGGCTCTGGTCGAATCAGGACACACCCCCGGCGTAACGCCCTTGGCCACCGGGCGGACCTGGGGAAGATGGCGGTCGCTGGTTCCACGCCCTTTTCCCAGGAGTTCCTCGCACATGATCAAGGTGGCCATCGTCGTCGGAAGCACGCGGCCCGGACGCAAGGCGGACAAGGTCGCGGCCTGGGTCCACGACATCGCGAAGAAGCGCAGCGACGCCACGTACGAGATCGTCGACATCCAGGACTTCAACCTGCCCCTGCTGGACGAGCCCACGCCGCCGTCCATGGGCAAGTACACGCAAGCCCACACGCAGAAGTGGAGCGCGGCGGTGGAGGGCTACGACGCGTACGTCTTCGTCACACCCGAGTACAACCACGGCACGTCCGGCGCGCTGAAGAACGCGCTCGATTACGTCTACAAGGAGTGGAACAACAAGGCCGCCGGCTTCGTGGGCTACGGAAGCGCGGGCGGCGTGCGCGCGGTGGAGCAACTGCGCCTGGTCGCCGCGGAGCTGCAGATGGCCACGGTGCGCGCGCAGGTGCAGCTGTTCCTCTCCACCGACTTCGAGCACTACACCGTCTTCAAGCCGGACCCGGCCAAGGAGAAGCAGGTGAACACGCTGTTGGATCAGGTCGTGTCCTGGGGCACGGCGCTGCGCACGGTGCGCGTGAAGCCGTAGCGGCTGCTCAGGTGTCCTGGCGGGCCCGCTCCGTGGCGGCCCGCCGCAGCGCCTCGGCCGTCTCCGGGTCCGCGGGGAAGAACGACTCGATGGCCAGCTCCGCGAGCGTGATGTCCACGGGCGTCCCGAACACGGTGATGGTGCCGAAGAACGACAGCGTCCCCAGTGACGTGCGGATGCGCAGCGGCACCACCACGCCCGCGAAGTCGCGCGCCTTCGCGTCCGGTGCGGGCTCCGGCACCGGGTAGCCGCGCAACTCCTCCAGCAGCGCCGCGAGCGTGGCGTCCCCGGAGACGTCCACCTGCCGGGCGAGGCGGTGGAGGACGTGGTCGCGCCACTGGCGCAGGTTGTCGATGCGGGAGGCCAGCCCCTGGGGGTGCAGGCTCAGGCGCAGGACGTTGATGGGGGGCTCCAGGACCTCCGGGGCCAGGCCCTCCATCAGGATGCCCACGGCGCGGTTCGCGGTGACGAGCGTCCAGTGCCGGTCCACCGCCAGCGCGGGGTACGGCTCATGGCCCGCGAGCACCAGCTCCACGGCCTCGCGCGTAGCGTTGAGGGCGGGGTCGTTCAGGGGGCGTTCGGCGAAGACGGGCGCGAAGCCCGCGGCGACGAGCAGGCTGTTGCGGTCTCGAAGGGGCACGTCCAGTTCCTCCGCCAGGTGCAGCAGCATGTCGCGGCTGGGCTGGGAGCGGCCGGTCTCCAGGAAGCTCACGTGACGGGTGGAGACCTCCGCGCGCAACGCGAGGTCCATCTGGCTCAGCCCGCGCCGCTGACGCCAGCCGCGCAGCAGTTCTCCCACGGGGCGGCTCTGCTGAAGGCTCGTCATGGAGGGGAAGATAGGGGGCGCACGTCATCGCTTCCATTCCCTCGGAGGTAATCGACGCCGCGCGCCCGGCCTCGCATCTTGTGCACCGTTTCATCCATTCCACTGAAGGGAACGTGTGCCATGAGCAAGACGAACGTGTCGGGAAGCCTGTTGCGCCGCGTGCTGCTGCTGGACGGAGTCGCCAGCGGGGCAACGGGCCTGTTGGGGGCGCTGGCGGCGGACCCGCTCGGAGCGCTGCTGGGCCTGGACCCGGGCATCCTGCGTGTGGCGGGGCTGGGGCTGGTCCCCTTCGCGCTGCTGCTGGTGTACCTGGCGTCGCGGGCCACCCTGCCCGCCTGGCCGGTGTGGTGCGTGGTCGCGATGAACGTGACGTGGGTGGTGGACAGCGTGCTGCTGCTGACGCACGGGCCGACGACGCCCACGGGCCTGGGGGTGGCGTTCGTCATGGCGCAAGCACTGGCGGTCGCGGTGTTCGCGGCGCTGGAGTACGCGGGCCTGCGACGAGGCACAACGGTGGCTACGGCCTGAGTGTCCGGTCCGCGCGGCCCGGGCGTCACGCCGTGCCGCGCGGACAGACTGGCGTTGTTATCGTGGCGGGACATGGCTTCCTTCGCGCGCCCGTGGCTCTTCATCGCAGCGCTGTCCTCCGGGGTCTTCGGCTGCGCCACGCTCGGCGGTGCGCAGGGGAAGGACCTGGTGACGCTGCGCTACGCCTGGCCGGAGCAGTCGACCATCCGGGTGATGCACACGGTGGACGTACGAACGGACTGGAGCGGCCGGCAGACGGCGCAGCGCCGGTACGCGATGCGGATGGGGCCCGTGGATGGGGAGGGCCGCCGGCGGTTGGTGTTCCAGGACGTGGAGATCATCGAAGCCCCCTTCCCTGCCTTCGTGGAGCCGCTGGCCGCGTCCATCATCGATGCGAAGGGAGACTTCCAGGGGATTGATCCGCTGGAGGACGGCCCCGGTCAGGACCTGCTGGACGCGCTGCCGGTCAGCCCCATGAAGAAGGCCCAGATGGCGAAGGCCCTCAGCAACGGGCTGGAGCGCGAGGCCCGCAACCGGTGGAACGAGTGGGTCGGAATCTGGCACGGGTCGAGACTCAAGCCAGGGAGGACGGAGGTCGTGGCGACGACGATGTCCGTGGGCACCGGCCGCAAGAAGACTGAAGAGGTCCCCGCGGAGGAGCGCGTCCGTCTGGACGTGGGAGTGCCCTGCTCTGAGTCAGTGCCGGAGCCCAGGTGCGTGAAGCTGAAGCTCGTGCGGGAACCTGCCGGACAGACGGACGAGACAAAGGGAAGGTACGCGCACGTGGAACTGGAGCTGGTGACGGATCCGGCGACGCTGTTGCCCTATTCGTCACGCGTCATCCGCATGGACCGCGTGGACTGGAATGGTGGGCGCGGTGAGCCGGATTTCCATGAGGCGGTGCATGTGGAGGTGCACACGTTCATTCATGGAGTGGAGGGGCCTCCGGGACAGGTGGCAGCTGTTCAGCTTTAGGCCTGTTTTGCGGACACGCGCAGGCCGGGCTATCACGGCTTGCCGTGACAGTCCTTCCAGCCATCCAACGTGCCGCGAGCGCAGCGTCTGCCCTTGCCCTTCTTGCTTGCGGTTCGGCCACCATCGGAACCACGGGCAAGCCCGCCATGGCGAAGTGGGTGGGGTCCGTCAGCACGCCTGACGGCGGACAACTCCAGACGACTATCTATTATGGACCCTGGCAGTGCAGCGCAGCGTTCCTATCCCGCTGTGAGTCAAAGTGCGCGGCGCAGGGCCATGCGCTCAAGGGCTGCATGTGGTTGGCCGATATCAAGGGCGACTGGAAGGGACGTTACCTGTTCATGCCCGCGGAGGCAGGCGGTCGTCTGGCCATCACCCACTGCTGCTGCGACTACCCGGCGGTATCGGACGGGAAGTGGCGGCGGGACACCTGGCAGTCCGCGAGAGAGTCCTTCCGCCGCAAGTGGAGCTCGGAGTTCGGAGACTGGCCGAAGACGAGCGGAGGTGAGAACTGGGCGGGTCACCACATCTTCGATCTCGCGCACGGTGGCGCCCCAACAGCCGCTGACAACGTCATCCCTGTCCCTGGGGACGTCCACAAGGTGTTCACCAACGAGTATCCCGCCTGCTACGCGCCTGGAGGCAAGTGGCTCACGCCGGGCCCCGAACGGCCTTACACGGACTGAGGAGCAAACATGTCGATGAAGCGCCTGCTCGACGAAGTCTCGCGCCTCCATTACCCCCGTCCGCCCGCCACGCCCGCGCAGGTTGCTGCCTTTGAAGCGCGCATGGGGTGGAAGCTGGACGAGGACCTGCGAGCCTTCTATCTGCACTGCAATGGAGCGACGCTCTTCGCCCCGCTCCCAGATGTGAACTACCACCTGCTGCCGCTAGAGCGCATTGAACGAGCGCGCGCTGCCATTTTTGGACGAGACGAGGACAGCGCTGGTCCGGCCACGCACTACTGTGTGGTGGACATGCAGGACGGCGACTACGTCCTCGTGGATGTCGCGCAGCAGGCAGACGGAAGCTATCCGCTGCTCGATGCTTTCCATGAAACGTACCCAGAGGTCGAACGCATCGCGTCGTCCTTCGCGGAGTTCCTGGAGAAGGCGCTTCGCAGCGGCAACCGCTCGTTCTGGCTGAGCACTGAGCCTCTGGAAGGATAGGAGTGAGCAGTCAGCCCATGCCCACTTCGGCGAAGTAGTCGAGGAACGCGCGAATGCGCGCAGGAAGCTGTTTCGCGGGATCGAGGAACACCGCGTGGAAGACCACGGTGTCTCCGGGGTTGCGCTCCTCAAGCACCGCAACCAACCGCCCGGCCTTGATGTCCTCACGCACCTGGAAGGCGGCGATCCGCGCGAGCCCCGCCCCCGCGAGCGCCAGGTGCCGCAGCGCTTCGCCGTCGCTCGCGAACAGGGTTCCGGAGACGGGGACGTTCACCACGGAGCCACGCTCCATGACGGGCCACTGCTCCAGCGCGGGCGTGTGACTGGCGCCCATGCGCGTATGCCGCTCCAGGTCCGAGGCCGACTTCGGCGTGCCCATGCGCTTCAAATAGGCCGGCGCGCCGACGATGACCTTGCGCGTCTCGCCCAGCCTTCGCGCGATGAGATTGGACGACTTGAGCGGGCCCGCGCGAATGGCCACGTCCGCGCGATCCTCGAGCAGGTCCACCACGTGGTCCGTGAGCCCGATGTCCAGGCGGATGCCCGGGTAGCGGGCTTGGAACTCGGACACCTGCGGTAGGAGGACGTGCGTGCCGTAGGGCACGTTGGTGTTCACGCGCACCCGGCCCGAGGGCGCGTCATGCGACGTGACGCCGCGCTCGGCCTCGTCCAGTTCCGCGAGCACCTGCACGCTTCGCTCGTAGAAAACGCAGCCCTCGGAGGTCAGCTGGAAGCCCCGGGTGTTGCGGTGGATGAGCCGCGCACCCAGGCGGGCTTCCAGCCGCGCGACGAGCTTGCTGACCGCCGACGGCGTCATCCTCAGCGTCCGCGCCGCCGCGGAGAACCCCTCCTGCTCCACGACCCGGACGAAGACCTCCATCTCCCCAGAGCGATTTATTTCCAGACGCGCCATTGAATTGAACTCACAAGCCTTGTGCCTGGGACGGCTCTACCTCGGGACAGGGCACGCGAATACTAGACCCGTGCGGCCCGGAAACGGATCCACGTGGGGCCGCATGGAGAACCCCATGTCTTCCCCCAAGAATGTGGCCTTGGTCGTTGGTGCCCATGGAATCGCGGGACTCAACCTCATCGAACACCTGGAAGCGCTCGGCGGATGGGAGGTCATCGGCCTGTCGCGGCGCGGAGGCGAAGGACGTGCGGGTGTGCGCTTCATCCCCGTGGACCTGCTCGACGCGGCCGACAGCCGCGAGAAGCTGAGCGGACTGACGCAGGTGACGCACATCTTCTACGCCGCCTACCAGGACCGGCCCACGCCCGCGGAGCTGGTGGCGCCGAACGTCGCCATGCTCGTCAACGTGGTGAACGCGGTGGAGCCTGTCGCCAGGAACCTCCAGCACATCAACCTGATGCAGGGCTACAAGGTCTACGGCGCGCACCTGGGACCGTTCAAGACGCCTGCCCGGGAGACGGACGCGCACCACATGCCTCCCGAGTTCAACGTGGAGCAGCAGGACTTCCTGGAGCAACGGCAGCAGGGCAAGGCGTGGACGTGGTCCGCGCTCCGCCCATCCGTCGTGGTGGGCTACGCGATGGGCACGCCGATGAACGCGGGGCTGGCCATCTCGGTATACGCGTCCATGTCGAAGGAACTGGGCCTTCCGCTGCGCTTCCCCGGGCCGCCGGCCGCGTATGACATCCTCATGGACGTCACGGACGCGAGGCTGCTGGCGCACGCCATGCTGTGGGCGGCGACAAGCCCGAAGGCCGCCAACCAAGCCTTCAACATCAACAACGGCGATCAGTTCCGCTGGAGTGAGCTTTGGCCGAAGATCGCCCGCATGTTCGACCTGGAGGTGGCCCCTCCCCTGCCCATGTCCCTGGTCGACGTGATGGCGGACAAGGCCCCGCTCTGGGACAGGATGGTGGCGAAGCACGGGCTCGCTCCCACTCCCTACACGGACATCAACCCCTGGCGGCATGCCCAAGGGGTGTTCTCCTTGAACTTCGACTTCCTCGCGGACCCGTCCAAGGCGCGCCGCCACGGGTTCCCGGGGCACATCGAAACAGAGACGATGTTCCGCGAGGTCTTCGAGGACTACCGCCACCGCAAAGTCATTCCCTGAGCGCTTCGACCACGAGCGAGCGGAAGTAGCGTGCCCCCGGGTCCGCATCCGTCCGGGTGTGCCAGATGAGGGACTTGGTCATGCGCGGGGAGGGAAAGGGCATCTCCACCGTGCGCAGGGGCAGCATGTCGCAGAAGGCCTTGGCGACGCGGCGGGGCACTCCCGCGATCAAGTCGGAGCGGGCCGCCGCCATCGCCGCCGCGAAGAAGTGCGGGACAGCGAGCCCTACCTCCCGCGTGAGCCCGTGCTCCTTGAGGATGCGCGCGTGCTGCTGGTGCCCGATGCCCGGACGGCCTTCCGCGAGGTGCAGGTCGATGTGTTTCGACGTGTTGTAGAGCGCCTTCGTCAGCGTCTTGCCCCGGATGCGCGGATGATCACGGCGCACGAGCAGCACGGCGTCATCCGTGTACAGCGGTTCGGCGTGGCACCCAGGCCCCGTGGCCTCGGGTGGCCCGAGCGCCACATCCACCAATCCTGTGGTGAGGCCATCCCGCTCCACGAGGTAGTCGATGCTCACGACGCGCAGGAGCGCGGCAGGAAGGCGCTTGGCGAACAGTGCCGCTAGCTTCGGCACATCGGAGACACCGTGGTGGTCCGCGCCCGCTACGGTGAAGGTCCGAGTGCACGTCTCAGGCTTGAAGCCCTGGCCTCCTTCCAACGCCAACTGAAGCTGTCCCACGGCGGACGCAATGAACGGCCTCAATTCCTCACATCGTGGCGTCGGCACCAGCCCCCGCCCGCTGCGCACCACCAGCGGGTCGCCCAACACATCACGCAGCCGGGCCAGCGCATTGCTCACCGCGGACTGCGTGACGTGGAGTTCCCTCGCCGCACCGGTCGCACTGCCGGACTCGAGCACCGCATGCAGCACGAGAAACAGGTTGAGGTCGATGGCGGAGAGATTCACACCCGTGATTCTAACCATCATGGACCATCACTGGTGGAGAGAGCCCCAGAGGCCGTAGTCATGGGCGCCGAAAGCGAGGCCCCATGTCATCCCCCACCGAAGCCGCAGCCATCCGTGAGCGCATGCAGCGGCTCTACGAGTGCTGGAATCAGGGCGACGCCCAGGCATATGCCGCCTGCTTCACGGAGGACGTGGACTACGTCGCCTTCGATGGCAGCCACATCAAGGGTCGACAGGCCAACGCCGAAGCCCATCAGTCCCTCTTCGACGGTGTCCTCCGTGGCTCCACGCTCGACGGTGAGGTGAAGTCCGTGCGATTCCTCGCCCCGGACGTGGCGCTCATCCACGCCGAAGGCGTCATCAAGCTGCGCTGGCAGCGCAAGGCGCCCAAGGGACGCCGCTCCATCCAGACCATGGTCGCCGTGAAGCGTGAGGGCGTCTGGTTCTTCACCGCCTTCCAGAACACCCGCATCCAGCCGCCCAACGCCTTCGCGCGTCTCATGCTGCGGCTGATGACGCCGAAGCGCTCAGCCGCGCGGTGACACGAGCAACAGCGACAGGATCTCCCCCGCCACCGCGCGCTTGCTTCCCTGCAGCACCCGGTCCGGGCCACTGCGCGAAATCACCGTCACCCGGTTCGTATCCGTCCCGAACCCCGCGCCCTCCGCGGTGACGTCGTTGGCGACGATGGCGTCCAGCCCCTTGCGCTCCAGCTTCTCGCGCGCGTGCTCCACCACCCGCTCCGTCTCCGCCGCGAAGCCCACCAGCACCGGCCGCTTCGCCTTCCCCGCCACCTTGCGAGACGCCTCCAGCAGCACATCCGGCGTGCGCACCAGCTTCAGGTTCTCCGGGCCCTCGCCCTTCTTCACCTTCTGCGGCGCGCGCGTCTCCGGCCTCCAGTCACTCACCGCCGCGGTAGCAATGAACACGTCCGCGGACTCCACGCGCGATAGCACCTCGCGCGCCATGTCCTCCGCGCTCACCACGTCCACCACCTCCAGGCCCGTGCGGTCCACCGCGCCCACCGGGCCCAACACCACCGTCACCTTCGCGCCCAACGCTCGCGCCTCGTGCGCCAGCGCCAGGCCCATCTTCCCCGTGGACGGATTGGAGATGAACCGCACCGGATCCAGGTACTCGCGCGTGGGGCCCGCCGTCACCAGCACCGTCTTGCCCGTGAGAGGACCGCCTCCCAGCCGCGCGGCCACCGCGGACACGATGGCGCCCACGTCCGCCAACCGCCCCGCGCCCACGTCTCCACACGCCAGCATCCCCGCGCCCGGCCCCACCGTGCTGAAGCGCGCTTCCTTCAGCAGTGACTCCACGTTCTCCTGCGTCCGGGTGTTCTCCCACATGGCCACGTTCATCGCGGGTGCCAGCACCACTGGCCCCTTGAACGCCAGCAGCGACGTCGTCACCGCGTCCCCGGCGAAGCCCGCGCGAATCTTCGCGATCAGGTCCGCCGTCGCGGGCGCCACCACGTAGAGCTCGCCCCAGCGGGCCAGGTCCAGGTGGCCGAAGTTCCCCTCCTGCGCCGGGTCGAAGTAGTCCGTGAGCGGCGGGTGCCCCACGAGCGCCTGGAAGGTCAGCGGGGTGACGAACTGGCGTGCGGCCTCTGTCATGGCCACCCGCACGTCCGCTCCTGCGCGGCCCAATTCACGCACCAGCTCGCAGGCCTTGTACGCCGCGATACCGCCACCCACGCCGACGATGATCCGGCGACCCTTCAATGCGGATGCGTCCATGCGGCTTCATTACGCGCCAGCCAGCCCGGTCGCAACACGACTACCGCAGGGACACCTCGCCCTGGGTGGGAACGTCCACCGAGCGCACCACCGGGCCCGACCCGGGCATCTCCGCGTGGAAGTAGCCCCACACCAGCGTGTACCTGCCCGGCCGCAGCCCCTGCACCACCACCCGCTCCGACATGGGCTGGTACACCAGCTGCGCGAAGCTCGAGCGCAACAGCTCCGTGGGCGGATTGCCCACCGAGCCCACCTCCCCTGGCACCACCCACAGCGCCTTGCCCCGCTCCGGCTGGATCAACACCGTCACGGAGCCCGTCCCCGGCACCGGGCCCAGGTCCAGCGTCATGTCCGTGCCCGCCACCTGCACCACCACCGCCGGCTGGCCCGCACCACGCCCGCCCACCACGAAGCGGTAGTTGCCCGGCGACAGGTCCGCGCTGTAGCTGCCATCCGCGCCGGTGATGAGCGACACCGACTCGCTGCGGTCCGCGTTGAGCCCCTCCACCTGCGCACCCGCCGCGGGCTTCCCATCCGCCAGGTACACCCGGCCCTTCAGGTGCGTCGCGGGCTTGAGGGTCAGCTCCACCGGCGCCGTGTTGCCTCGCGGTACCTCCTGCGTGCCGCTCACCTTGCCCTTGCGCGCGGACAGCGTGAAGCGCGGCACGAAGGGCGGACTCGCCAGCGTGAAGTTGCCGTCCGGCCCGGACAGCACCGACCCGTCGCATACGTCGCACGTCACCACCGCGTCCGGCACCGCGCCGCCCGACGCATCCCGCACCCGCCCGGACACTGACGGCGCCTTCACCAGCACGATGTCGCCCATGTCCTGCGGCGTCGCGGGGCGGTCCACCACCTGCGGCTCGTACCCCGCCGCATCCACCGCCACGATGAGCCGGTCCCCCGCCGTGGACAGCGGCAATTCGAAGCGGCCATCCGGGCTGTTCACGTCGTGTTCGTCCATCCGGAAGCGGCGCACCGGCTGGCCCGAGTCATCCACCACGCGGCCCCGAAACGTCGTGCGCCGGCGCATCTTCACCCGCACCGGCGGCCCTCCCGGCTTGCCCTGCGGCCGCTCCATCGGCTCGTAGCTTGCGTGGCGTGCCTCCACCACGTAGGTGCGGTCCGGCCTCAGCGCGCGGAACTCGAAGTGGCCGCTCGAATCCGACTGCGTCGGCTCCGCCACGCGCGGCGCCACGCTCATCGCCGCGCCCACCACCGGCTGGCCATCCTCGTCCACCACGTCGCCCGTCAGCTGCGCGCCGGCCTCCAACTCCACCGTCACCTGCTGCTTCCCACCGTCCTGCACCGTCACCGACTTGGGGCTCGATGGCAGGTACTCCGGATGCGACGCCACCAGCTGGTACGTGCCCGGCGGCAGGCCCCGCATGGGCACCACGCCGTCCGGACCGGAAGGACGGTCGCTGCGGAAGATGTTCTCCGGATCCGCCCACATCGTCACGTCCGCGCCCTCGACCCGCCGGCCTCCGCTGGTCACCGTCACGTCCGCGCCCGCCTTCGCCTCCAGCGACAGCGTCACGTCCGTCGCGGGCGCTGACGCTTGCACGCTGCCGCCACCCCACTCGGAGTGGTGCGCGTGCAGTGTGTAGAGCCCCGGCATGGGCACCTGCGCCGTGAAGTGGCCGTCCTCGCCCGCGTTCACCACGCCGCCCGTGGGCTGCACCAGCACGGACACGCCCGCCGCGGGCCGGCCGTACTCGTCGATGACCTGTCCGCTGATGACCGTGGCCTTCGCCAGCTCCAACTCCAGTGGCGTCTCGCCCGGCGCCACGCGCGCGGGCAACTGCGCCGCGGTGAAGCCCTCCGCCTGCCCCTCCAGCACGTACTCGCCCGGCGCCAGCGGCCCCAGCTCCGCCAGGGCACCGGTGGGCACCGCGTCGCGGCGGATGAGGTCGCCCGCAACCGTGCGCAGCAGCAGCTGCGGGTTGGGCACCGGCTGGCCCTCCTCGTCGACAATCGTGACGAGCAACCGGCCCGCGGCCTCCAGCACCAGCGTCACCTGTGTCACCCGCTGCGACAGCGTGAGCGTCTGGGGCGCGGAGCCGAAGCCCGGCGCCTCCGCCGTCACCACCACCTCGTCCGGGTACAGGCCGTTGAAGCGCACCGGCCCGCCCTGCGCCTCCGTGTGCTCCTCGCGCGTCAGGTGGTCGCCACGCAAGCGCACCGTCGCCGCCGCGGGCGCCCCGTCGCGCAGCACGCGCACCTCCAGCGTGCGCGAAGGCGTCAGCTTCAGGCGCAGAGGCTGCGAGTCCGCCTCCACGTGCTGCGCCACCGCGGGCTGGAAGCCCTCCGCGTCCGCGAGCACGTAGAAGGGGCCCTCGCCCAGGCCCGACAACGTGAAGGCCCCGCCCGCGCCCGCCACGGCCTCGAAGGGCAACGGCACCTTGCGCGACACCGCGCGCACGCGCGCCCCGGGCCTCGCATGGCCGGAGTCATCCACCACCGTGCCGGTGATGCTCCGCAAGGGCGGCAGGTACAGCTCCACCGCCTCCCCCGGCGCGGCGCGGTCCTTGAGCGCCACGCCCAGTCCCGCCGAGCGCGCCCACACCGTGAAGGACACGCCCGCCAGGTGCTCGAAGCGGAACTTCCCCTCCGCGTCCGTACGCACCGTGGCGCGCGCCGTGAGGAAGCCCTGCTGCTGTTCGAAGAAGGCCCGCGTGTGCAGCGCCGTCTCGTGCGCGGTGCAGGCCAGCAGCGCCAGTCCGCACTCGTCGCAGCGCACGTCCGCCAGCGTCCGCTCCGCCGAAGCCGCGAGCGACACCTCCGCGTCCGCCACCGGCCGGCCGTTGCCGTCCAGCACTCGCCCGGTGAGCGTCAGCCCCTCCTGCGAACCAGACGACACCGCCACCGCGTTGAAGGCGGGCATCCCCTGGCGGATGGAACTGGCGGAGACGGGCGAGACGGGGCGCGCGGCCGGAGTACCCCACCGGGGCCCCAGCACGATTGCGGCGAGCGCCAGCACGGCAGCCACCGCGATGAAGACCCATTTGCGCATGTGTACGCGGCCGGGACCTTACTCCCAGGCCGGCCCCCCAACGACGGTTTCCCCCGGGAAATTCCAGAGCGTCCTCTTGAAGACGCCCCGGGGGCCGGTGGAGTTCCCGCTCAGTCCTCCGCGAACGGCTGGATGGCCTGCGCCACCGCCAGCTCCTGCCGGGCCTCGCTCAACTCCGAGTTGGTGGCGCGCAGCCGGTCGCTCAGCACCTGCACGAAGCTCCAGAGCATCTTCACCGCGAGAATGGCCTCGCGCTTCATCAGCCCCATCAGGTCCGAGCGGGCGATGACCATGGTCCGCGTGGGCTCCGTGGCGCGCACGGTGGCGGAGCGGGGCGCGTTGTCGATGAGGCCCATCTCGCCGAAGTGCCCGCCCGAGCGCAGCTCCGCGATCTCCACGCCGTTCTTCTCGATGGCCACCCGGCCCCGGATGACGACGAAGAGCTCCTCGCCCGGCTGCCCCTCCACCACAATCTCCCGACCCGCCGGGTAGGTGCGCGTGGTGGCGATGGACAACACCGCCGTCTGCTCCTTGTACGTGAGGTGGCGGAAGAGCGGGATCTTCCGCAGCGCCTCCATGCGCGACTGCGCCTCGCTCGTCTCCTCGCTGGCGAGCGCCGCGCTGTCGCCGGCCACCTTCACCACCACCGCGGTGATATTGTCCTTGCCGCCGCGCTCGTTGGCGATCTCCACGAACTTGCGCGGCAGGTCCCCGGGCTGCAGCCCCGCGACCAGGGGGAGGATCTCCTCGTCCTCGACGTAGCCGTGCAGGCCGTCCGAACAGAGGAGGAACACGTCGCCCGGCATCAGGTCCACGATGAGCGTGTCGACCTGGACGGACTCCTGGATGCCCACCGCGCGGGTGATGACGTTGCGGTACTGCGAGGTGGCGGCCTGCTCCTTGGTGATGGTGCCGGCCTTGAGCTGGGCCGCGACGAGCGTGTGGTCCTCGGTGAGCCGGTGACACTGCCCGTGCCGCACCAGGTACACGCGGCTGTCGCCCACGTGGCCGATGACGCCCTTGTTGCCGCCCACGGCCAGGCACACGAACGTGGTGCCCATGCCTCGCTTGGAGGCGTCCGTCATCGCCGTGCGGTAGATGTCCGCGCACGCGCGCTGCACCGCCACCTCCACGAGCGCGGCCGCGGCGGAGCGGCTGTCCGCCGTGGGGTTCTGCGCCAGGTCCTTGAGCAGGTGCCGGTTGGCCGCGATGTGCTGCTTGACGACCTCCGTGGCCCGCGCGCTGGCGACTTCACCCGCGGCGTGTCCGCCCATGCCATCGGCGACCATGAACAGGCCGAGCGACGCGTCCACCATCATCGCGTCTTCGTTGTGTTGCCGTTTCCGGCCGACATCGGTCAGCCCGAAGGCTTCTGTGGTCAAGGCCACCGCGAACGCTCCCATCCATGCCTAGAGGGTGACTCCGCACGTTACGCAGGCCGCCGAAGACGTGGCAAGGCTTCAGGATTGCAGCCGCACCGACAGCAGGCGCGCGAAGCCTCCGGCCGTGTAGAAGCTGACCTCCACCTGGCCGAAGCGCAGCCGCATCCCGTCCTCCAACGCCCTGGGCTTGCGAGCCAACAGCCGGCTCCCGACCACGTACGAGCCGTTCTTCGAGCCCGCATCCGTCAGCCGAAAACCGGTATCCCCCGCGTCCCGGGAAAACCACGCGTGAAACCGGGACACACTGCCGTCATCCAGGACGACGTCGTTGTTGCTGGTGCGCCCCACGGTGATGCCCCGGCCGAAGGCGTTGCCCTGGGACTTGAGCAGCGGGAAGACGATGGGTTCGTCCTGACCGAGCGTCGGCGGACCGGCGTTGGTCACCGTCCGCACGGGGTACTCCTCCAGGTCGGAAGGGGTCACCGCGCCCAGGGGAGGCGTGAAGAGGAGGAGACCCGCCGGGAGTCCCCGTTCGAACTCCTCGCGGTTGCGCAGGTAGCGCGCGACGTGGGCACTGAGCAGCTCGGCCATGGACGTGGAAGCGGCGCCCTACCCGCACCAGCAGGCGGGGCCGCTCTCGCTCATGGAGTGTACCGCGCCCCTACCGCCAATCCGCGAAAATTCCGATGTTCACGCCACCCACGAAGTCACGCGCGAAGCTGCGGTTCTTCAGGCCGAAGGGCTCCGCGTAGCTCAGGGCCAGGCCCACGCCCACGTCGCGCGGCAGCTGGTAGCCAATCTGGACGCGGCCCTGGACGGTGCCCGCGACGCGGCGGTCCGGGGGCTGGGTGGTGAAGTGGGCGCCGTAGAAGGTGGGGCCGCCCGTCACCTGGAAGCCCCAGTGGGCCTTGCCCGGCAGGTGGTTGCGGTAGCCGAAGCCCAGCTGCGCCGTGTGCTCGTAGTAGGAGGACACCGGCAGGTAGAGGTTCCGGTCCGCCAGCGCGCTGTCGGGCAACGACGCCGCCCACCCCACCCCACCCTCCAGGACGGCGATCCACGCGTCCTTGCGGTCCTGGAAGATGGTGAACTCCCACTGGATGCGCAGGTTGGGGATGATTGCGCCGTTGTTGATTTGAGTGCCCAGGAACACGCCCCGGGGCAGCCAGGCGGGCGTGGGCGACACGTGGCCCCGCAGGTCCAGGGCTTCGCGCGACTGCGCGGCGGCGGTGGTGGAGGCCAGGGCAAGCGAAACAACCAGCAATGCGCGAGCGAGGTGGAGCATGACCTCTATCCACCGTGGCAGCGCGCACTTGTCAACGAAGTGTTCCCTTGGCTATGACACGCAACGCCCTTCCTGCCGTCGCGGGAGGTCACCAGGAGCGGAACACCGAATGCCAGTCGTCACGGTCCGGGCCAGCAGCAAGCAGGGTCCGGCACAGCTCGACACGCTGGTCCGCAAGGTCACGCAGAAGACGTCGGGGCTCCTGGAGGAGAACGACCGGGTGCTGGTCGTCTACGGCGAGGGGCGCGCCAACCTCTACTACGAGGGTGAGCCCCGCCCGCGCACCGTGTCCCGGCCGGCCTGACGTTCCGGATTCCCCTCAGTCGTCAGGACCCAACCTGCGCGCGCGCTGAAAGAGCGCCGGCGGGTTCCGCTCCACGGCGGCGATGAGGCGGTGTCCCAGCAGCTCGTAGGTCTCCGTCTCGATGGGGCCTCGGCCCGGGGCCTCCAGCCCGTCGAAGTTGCCCACGCGGTAGCGCGAGGCGAAGACGAAGTGGAAGTCCGGCGGCGCGAAGAGGTGCTCCGGGTCTCCCGCTGGGTGGACGTCCATGGCCCAGCGCGGTTCGAACGACGGCGGGTGGATGCCGCGCTCCACGCGCTCCATGTGTTCGCGCGTGTAGAGCCCGGTCATCTCCTCCAGCGTCGCGCCGGCCTCGAAGCGGACGTGCGGGTGGAGGCGGTAGCAGGGGTGCTGCGGATCCAACGCGTAGAGCCAGCCGCCGAGCGGGGTGAGCTCGCGGAACACGCCGAGCATCCGCTCCGCCAGCTCGCGGTAGAGCTCCAGGCGGACGTCGTGCTCCAGGCGGAAGAAGTCCTCGCCCACGACGAAGCGCACGCTGCCCTCTTCCGAGGAGGGCCACGGATGGTCCAGCGCGTGGCGCTCCGCATCGCCCGACAAAGGCATCCAGGCTTCGGCTTCCAGGTTGAGTTCGAGCACGACCCCTGCCCCCCTTCGCGAAAGCCAGGGTATGCGCGCAACGCAGGAATCGCGCAAGCACCTGACGGGAGGGGTCAATGCATGGCATCCGACGTCCGCCGCGACGAGGACCGGATGTGGAAAGCCGCTGGGGCCCGCCACACCCGGTGTCGCGCGGTGGACGACGGGAGTGCATCAGGGCAGCGCCACCTCATTGCCCAGGAACGTGTAGCCGAAGGACCCCACGCGCGTGCCGCCGCCCGCCGCGAGCTCCTCCAGGGTGCCCTGCTGCACCGTTCCGGAGTAGCCGATGGTCAGCTGCTGGTTCTCCACGCGACCCGTGCCCAAGCGGAACTGCAGCCAGAGGTTCTCTCCCAACTCCGCGGGCACGGGGCACGCGAGGATCTGATCCGGGCGCACGTCGCGCAGCAGCTCGAACTCCACCTCGCCGCCTTCCGCACCGGGCCCAGCGACCTTGCCGTTGTAGGTGGCTGAGAGGGTGCACAGCAGCTTGTTCATCGAGATGATGGCTTCATCGTCGTTGTAGACGTTGAAGCCCACGTCCAGGTCGCCCTCGGCCACCTTCGCGCCGGTGTCGAGCTGGAGGTCCAGTTCGTACGTCCCCTGGTACTTGCGCTGGATGTCGTCCTCTCCGCAGCCGGTGAGCGCCGTCGCGGCCAGCAGCAGGCCCGCGATGATGGACTTCGAGCCGGAGTTCTTGCGTGCGTAGGTCATGGGATTCCTCTCCAAGGTAGGGGTGTCTGTTCATGAAGGGCCTTCCCGCCCTTCCCGTTCCCTTGGTCGCCGCAAGCCTTTGAATTGATCAAACAATTCACGCCGCCAGACTTCAAAACGGCGCGGGCGAGGTGAATGACAGACGCTCTCCCGTGCGTGGATGCACGAAGGCCAGCGCGTCGGCATGGAGCATCAGCCGCACGTCCTCTCGTCCAAAGCGCGCGTCCCCGGCGATGGGCAGTCCCAGCCCCAGGCGATGCGCTGCATGGATACGCAACGTGTGGAGCGGATGGGTCGTGGGAACGAATTCCACCCGGGTCCGGGCCGCCTCGCGCTGGAGGACCTTCCACGCGCTCCGGGTCCGCTTGCCGTGGCGGGCGTCCACGCAGGCCTCCACGGAAGCGTGGGCCACCGGGCGCAGCGGCAGGTCGATGACGCCCGAGTCTCCCTCCACGCGGCCGTCCACCCAGGCGACGTGGCGGTGCTCCGCCTCGCGCTGGGAGAACTGGCGCTGGAGCGAGGCGCGGGTCTCCGCGTCCCGGGCGATGACGAGGAGGCCAGAGGACTCGGGGTCCAGTTCGTGGAGGAAGTTGGCGGAGGTCAGTTCCGGGAGCCGGGGCTGGAGGCGGACGAGCACCGAGTCGCGCGCGGGCGCATGGCGTCCGGGGAGCGTGGGCAGTCCCTCGGGCTTGTCCACCACGAGGAGCCAGGGGTCCTCATGGAGGACGCACGGTTCGGGTACCGCTGGTGCGGTGGGAGGCGGCAGCTCCACGTCCAATCCCTGCAACATGTACGGCAGCACCGTGCCGCATTTGTTGTCACACGCCGGGTAATACGCACCGGACTCCCTGCGGCCATCGAGCGGTGGCGCGCCCCACCAGAACTCCGCGAGCTCCAGGGGCTTCAATCCGTTGCGAAAGGCATACGCCAGCAACTTGGGCGCCGCGCAGTCACCGGCGCCACCGGGTGGAGGCTTGGGCAGGAACAGCGAGGCCAATGTCTGTGTTTCACCGCGCGCATTGGGAATGACATATCCCTGGGTCACCTGCCGCCACAGGGCCCGCGAACGTTCGGCGCGCACGTGCTCCACTTCCGCCAGGAGCGCCTCCACGTCGCGCAGCGAAGGAGCGTGCCCCTGCGCGCGCAGCATCTCGGCCTCCCGGGACAGCGCAGCATGCTGATGTCCCAGCGCGGCCAGATCCGCCTCTCCCTCGGGCCAGAACGCGTCGCGGGCCACCGGGTCGAACAGCGGCGGCACGAAACCCTCCACGTTCCACGCACCTTTCGGCATCCCGGAGAATGCGCTGAGGAACCCCACCCGTCCGTCGGGCGCCGCGACCACCAGCACGCCGAACATCTTGCCGCCGCTCGGCCGCCACAAGGCTTCGGTGTACGCGGGTTCCTGTCGCAGCCGCTGCTGGAGCATCTCCGCCGCACGCAGCCCCCAGGGGCCGGGAGGCGCTGGATGGAAGGGATTCGCCAGCCGCGTGGGCAGCGGGCCTTCGAAGGACTTCAGGGTCTGGATGAGGTCCGCCTCGGCTGTTCGGGTCGTCATCCAGGCCCCATCTTCCCCTGAATCCATCCGTTACGGGGGACCTTGTGGGTGAAGCGGCTCCGGCTCCAAGGCAAGCTGGGGAGCCAGGGAACGGATGACGGGTGGCCGGCCCGACGTTCACGTTC
The DNA here is from genome assembly GCF_009909105.1 of Corallococcus exiguus. Lineage (NCBI taxonomy): Bacteria > Pseudomonadati > Myxococcota > Myxococcia > Myxococcales > Myxococcaceae > Corallococcus > Corallococcus exiguus. The sequence continues at coordinate 329,464 of NZ_JAAAPK010000010.1, read as the reverse complement.
CAGAGCCTGGGAGGCCTTCATGACGGTCGATGTGGAGCGAGCGCTGGCGGAGGTGTTGCCAGCGGAGGCGGTCATCACGGATCCGGATGTGCTCGCGGCGCACCGGCGCGACCAGGCGGAGTGGGCGCCTTCGGGCATGCCGAGGGTGCTGGTGCGGCCCGCGTCCACGTCCGAAGTGCAGGCCGTGCTCCGCGTGGCCACGGCGCTGCGCGTGCCGGTGGTGCCTCGGGGCGCGGGCTCGGGCCTGTCGGGTGGCGCGAACGCGAGCGACGGCTGCATCGTCCTTTCGCTCATGCGGATGAACCGCATCCTGGAGGTGGACCGGCGCGGCATGCTGGCCGTCGTCCAGCCCGGTGCGCTCAACGGCGCGGTGAAGGCGGCCGCCGCGGAGCAGGGCCTCTGGTACGCGCCGGATCCCGCGAGCTGGGAGTTCTCCTCCATCGGCGGCAACCTGGCCACCAACGCGGGAGGCCTGTGCTGCGTGAAGTACGGCGTGACGGGTGACGCGGTGCTGGGACTGGAAGCGGTGCTCGCGGACGGCACCGTGGTGCGCACTGGCGGGCGGACGGTGAAGAACGTGGCGGGCTACGACCTGACGCGGCTCTTCGTCGGCTCGGAGGGCACGCTGGGCGTCCTCACCGAGGCGACGCTGCGGCTGCGGCCCCGACCGTCGAAGGCGACGACGCTGGTGGCCGCGTTCCCCACGCTCGTGAGCGCGGGCACGGCCGTCTGCGACATCATGGAGCGTTCACGCCCGTCCGTGCTGGAGCTGATGGACCGCACCACCGTGCGCGCCGTGGAGTCCTGGAAGCCCATGGGCCTGGACGTCGAGGCCGAGGCCCTGCTCATTGCGCGCTCCGACGCCGGAGGCGTGCAGGGGGAAGAGGAGCTGGCGCTGATGGTCGCGGCCTGCGAGCGGGCCGGAGCGACCTCCGTGCTGAGCACCGCCGACGAGGCCGAGGGCGAGCTGCTCATGGGTGCACGGCGCTTCGCCTTCCCGGCGCTGGAGCAGCGCGGTGCCACGCTGCTGGATGACGTGGGCGTGCCCGTCGTGCGCATCCCGGAGCTGCTCGCGGCGGTGGAGCGCATCGCGGAAAAGCATGGGGTGCTCATCGGGACGTTCGGGCACGCGGGCGACGGGAACATGCACCCCACCGTCGTCTTCGACCGGAAGGATCCGGAGGCGCTGGCCCGGGCGAAGGAAGCGTTCGACGACATCCTACACGCGGCGCTGGCCCTGGGAGGCACCATCACGGGCGAGCACGGCGTGGGGTCCCTCAAGCGCGGTTTCCTGGGCGCGCAGCTGGGGCCGGAGACACTGCGCCTGCACCAGGCGATCAAGAGCGCGCTCGACCCGCTGGGACTGCTCAACCCCGGCAAAGTGCTGTGATTCCAGCGGGTTGGCGGCGGCGCGGGGAAATAATAAATCCGGTGTCGATCCCACCGGAGCAGGTTCGTCGCGTGGATGAAGGCGACGTTCACCTCATCCACTTTCTTCCGCCAGGAGACGCACCATGGGCACCAAGATCTTCGTCAACCTCCCCGTCGAGTCGCTGGACCGCGCGGTCGGTTTCTTCACGAAGCTGGGCTACACGTTCAACCCCCAGTTCACCGACGCCAACGCCACCTGCATGATCATCAGCGAGGACATCTACGCGATGCTGCTGGTGAAGCCGTTCTTCAAGGGCTTCATCAAGAAGGAGATCGCGGACACGAAGACGTCCACCGCGGCCATCATCGCCCTGACGGCGGAGAGCCGTGCCGCGGTCGACGCGCTGCTGGAGAAGGCGCTGGCGGCGGGCGCGAAGGAGACCAAGGAGAAGATGGACCAGGGCTTCATGTACCAGCGCAGCTTCGAGGACCTGGACGGCCACCAGTGGGAGTCCTTCTGGATGGACCCCGCCGCCTTGAAGTAGTCGTTCAGAGCGTGCGCTTCATGCCCTCGTGGCTCGCCACGAATCCCAGCCGCGCATAGAAGCGCTGGGCTTCGTGGCGCCGCTTGTCGGTGGTGAGCTGCATCAGGGCGCACCCTCTGGCCCGAGCGTGCTCCATCGCTTCGTTCATCAGCGCCTCTCCAATGCGCTGCCCTCGCAGGTCCGAGCGCACGCGCACCTCCTCCACCAGTGCGCGCCGGATACCGCCTCGGCCCAGGCCCGGGATGTATGTCACCTGAAGCGTGGCGACGACCTGCCCGTCCTGCTCGCCCACGAGGATCTCATTGTTCGGGTCGGCGGTGATCTCCTTGAACGCGGCATCGACGGCGGGAGTGACCTCCTCGGCGTAGCCGGTGCGCGAGCGCGCGATGTCGTCATTCGCGAGCAGCTGGATGATCGTGGGCAGGTCCGTGGCACGGGCGTTGCGGAAGGTGATGGAGGGCATGTCCAACATCCTAGAGGGGAGCGAACCCGATTGGGCTGTCCAAGCCACTGGTTCGGAGAACTCTCCACCCGCGCATGTGGCCGGCGACTCCGCCAGAGGGTCCTCTCTACACAATCGGCAACCCGTGGCGCTCTGGGCCGGGAGCGCTCGTGCCGTTGAAAGAGAGCCCTCGAAGTGAACCGCTTTCTCCTGCTGATGCTGTGCACCCTCCCGCTGATTGGCTGCGGGGATCCGGTGTCCATTTCGGCCCCCGTTGGCATCAACCTCAAGGCCAAGTCCTCGGACACCGCCAGCGGCACCGTCACCTCGCAGAAGAGTATCGAGAGCGAGTCCGGCAACCCCTTCAAGGTCTTTGTGGATGATGCTCGCCGGGAACTGGATGGCCAGTCGCCCTCGCGCGTTGAGTTGAAGAGCCTCACCCTGACGCTGGGTGCCGGGAGCGTAGGCGTGACCTCGCTCTCCGAGGTGTTCAACGGCCGGGTGGAGGTGCTCTTCCTCATGAATGAGTCCAAAAACACCTATGCCGCTGGCCACCTTGCGGAGCCGAGCGGAAGCGGCCCTGTAGCGATGGAGGTGGAGTTCAACTCCGAAGCGCTTCCGGATGCCGACTACACCCGCTTCCTCGATGGCAAGTTCAACGTGGTGCTGCGCGGCTCCGCGGCCCCCACGTTCATGAGCAAGGGAGCCGACGTCGATTTCCAGACGACCTTCTCCTTCACCGCCTTCGAGTAGCCCGGGCGTTCCACCGCGCGTGCGTGAAGGAACCGACGACAGGTCAGCTGAAGATTCGCGCCGCTACTTGTTATCTTGCGCGCCCATGAATGAGCCCACGGCCGTGACGGATCCTCGCATCGGCTCGGTGTTGCAGGAGCGCTACCGCATCATCGAGCGGCTCGCCGCCGGTGGCATGGGCATGGTGTACCGGGGCGAACGGCTGGAGGTGGGCAAGTCCGTCGCCATCAAGTTCCTGCACGCGTGGGCGGCGCGGGATGACGACTTCCGCAAGCGCTTCCAGGTGGAGGCGCGCGCGATGAGCCGCCTCACCCATCCGTGCTGCGTGTCGGTCATCGACTTCGGCGTGGATCAGGAGTCGCCGTACATGGTGATGGACTTCGTCACCGGCGAGACGCTGCGGGCGCTGCTGCGCGACGGCCCACTGCAGCCGGCCCGGGCCCTGAGCGCCGTGCGGCAGGTGCTCGCGGGGCTGGCCCATGCGCACGACCAGGGCATCATCCACCGCGACATCAAGCCCGAGAACATCATCGTCACCCACGCCGTCGGACTCGGGGAGCAGGTGCGCATCCTCGACTTCGGGCTCGCCAAGCTGCGCGACGAGGTGACGGGCATCACGTCGGGGATGATGCTCGGGACTCCGTCCTACATGGCCCCAGAGCAGATCCACGGCGAGCCGGTGGGTCCGCCCACGGACCTGTACGCCACCGGCGTGCTGCTCTACGAGCTTCTCACCGGGAAGAAACCCTTCAACGCCACCAGCAACGCGGAGCTGCTGCGCATGCAGCGCGAGGTGACTCCGCCCTGGTTGCGCGACGCCGCACCTGACGCGGGCTTCTCCGCGGAGCTCGAAGCGACGCTGGCGAAAGCGATGGAGAAGGCCCCGGGGGCTCGCTTCCAGTCCGCCACGGAGTTCCTGGCCGCGCTCGAAGGGGCCGGGGCCGGTCCGGCGGTGCGGTCCGTGGCTCCCGTGGCAGGCGATGCCTCGGGGGAGCCACGCTCCTCCGCGCCCACGCCGTCACGTCCCAGGGAGGAAGTGCTCGCGACCCGGAACGGCCGGGCGCAGCCCCGCGCGACGCCGGTGGACCTTCAGGCCGAAGCCCGCGCTCCGGAGCCCCTGCCGGTGGCTCCCGCGGAGTCCGAGGCCACGATCCGGTCTGGCCCCACGACGCCCCCGCCCGCCCGGAGCCGCTCGCGCCGGGTGGTGGGAGGCGCGGTCGTGCTCTCCCTGGCCGCGGTGGGCCTTGGCGGATGGGCGTTGGCCTCGAGGTCCGCGAGCCCGGCGCCTGTGTCCGCTGAAAGCCCGTCGCCCAAGCCCCCCGCGAGTGAGGAAGCACCGGCGGAGGCTCCGACGGGCGCCACGGCCTGGCAGCCCGTCGTGGAGCAGCTCCCGGGCATCGACGAGGTCCACCGGCTGATCAAGGCACAGCGACGGGACGCGGCCCTGGCGGCGTTGAAGAAGCTGGCGGCGAAGTACCCGACAAGCGCCTATGTCCGCTACCTGGAGGGGAACGTCGACTTCGACAACCTCCGCTGGGTGGATGGCGTGGCGGCCTACCGGGCGGCGCTGCGCAATGACGCCGCGTACCGCAACGCGCCGATCGTCATCCAGAACGCCATTGGTTGCCTCGTCAGTGACCGGTTCCACGGCACCTGCCAGGACTTCCTCCGCAAGGACCTGGGCGAGGCCGCGGTGCCCTCACTGGAGGAGGCTGCCCGAGAGCACCCCATGGCCAGCGTCCGGACCCGGGCCGCGGCCCTGCTCCGCCAGCGTGACCGCGAGGCCACGGAGGGTTCACGCTGAGCCCCCGGACGGAGCAGCGGAGCAGCTTCGAGTCCTCGGAACCACTGCGGCGCATGCCGCCTCTGCGGCTTCTTGCTCTCCGACATCGAACACCCTTCCATCACATTGGGGGTGTCCACGGAAGCGGGTGACGCTCAGCGTCATTTCATCCACTGTAGCCGCAGGCGATGGCGGCAGTGGGGCCGCAGCCACCGCACGCGCAGCTCATGCGCTAGAAGCTCGTGAAATCAATCTGCAGGACGGGTGTGTCCGCTTCGATGTCGCGCCGGAACCGCCCCCACCGGTCGAGCGTGCTCTCGTCGAGCACGGCCGGGTCGCGATACTGGTGGAACAGCGCGTAATTCATCGAGCGCTGGAGCGCGAGCAGGTCCGGCACGGCCGCGAGCCACTCGCGCTCCATCCGTCGGAGCTCCCGATACCCTTCGAGGAACGGCCCCAGGAACGCAGTGGCCGCTTCGTCGCGCGCCTCTCGAGCCTCGCCTCGCGCGATGTAGAAGAGGAGTACCGCGATGTCCTTGACGAACCACGCGTACTCGCAGTTGTCGAAGTCGAACGCGGTGATCTTCCCTTCGGCGAAGCAGAAGTTGTGCATGTGGAGATCGGCGTGGATCAGCCCGTAGCTCTCCGGTGTTCGCGGTAGCTGGTTCAATCGCGCGATGATCGCCGCGGTGCGCTCGCGAACGAGCTTCTCCTCGGGAGGCGCGAACCGGTCGATGTCGACCACGTCGTACTCATGCCATTCCTGGCGCTTGAGTCTGGGGCTCGAAGGCGCGTAGGTCTGGGCGCGGTTATGGAGCCGCGCGAACAGCCGGCCCAGGTCGCGGAACAGGGGGGGCTTCCAGTAGCGCTCCTTGAGCGGAGGCGCGTCGTCGAAGACGATGCCCGGCGCGCGCTCGAACGCGGTGGCGACGAAGTAGCTGCCGGGCTCGCGGTCTTCAATCCGCTCCACGAACTGCCCCGAATCGGAGAGGACCGGCGAGGCGATGGGAATGCGCGCGGCGGCCAGATAGCGAACGAACTCGACCTCACCCAGCGTGTAGTCGATCGTTCGCCGCGTACTGTGCGAGATGCGCAAGATCAGGCCCTCGCCGTCGTCGTTCTCCGCCTCGTAGACGAAGTTCTCGAAGGCCGTGAGTTCGGTGAGCTGCTCGGGCGACAGGCCATACCGGCGCGCAGCCTCATCGCGAATCGGTTCGTGGAAGCGGCGGACGAGCTCTGGATGCATCGGACCCTCTAGTCCTTCAACGTGAGGCTGCTCTCACCGTAGCCCAGCACGGTCGAGGCAGAGTCGCTGGCGACCGAGACGCCCAGGCCGCGCGCGAGGGTCTCCGCCAACGGGGGGCCATTGCGCGGCCGCGTGAACACAGCCAGGTCCGTGCCGGTCAGGGGGTGATCCGGGCGCCGGAGCCGCTGGTTCAGCATCGCTTGCTCGCGCTCGACGACGCGCAGGCACCGGCGCTCGAGGGCGAACGCGCTGGCAGCGACGCCAGCGAGCTCACCGCAGAGGGGCTCCGCCACGACCTTGTCTCCCGGCAGCCCATGCGCGAAGAGCTCGGCCAGTCGCCGCTGGCTCGTGGCCTGCTCGGCGGGATCCAGCTTCGCCAGCTCGTCCAGCGAGGTGCCCTGTGGCGTGCCGGGGAACGCCTCGCCGATGCGCGCGAACAACCAGCGGCTGAGCTTGATCTCGCGCTGGTATGTCTCGGCGAGTGGGAAATCGTCCCGGAGCAACGGGTAATGCGCGACATCGATGGGCGCCTCCACGCACTCTTGCAGCGCGGTGCGCGGGAGGTGTCCGGCGAACGCCGCCCGGAGCCGTTCGTGGAGCAGCCCCTGGGTCGCGCCGAGGAAGCGGACCACCGATTCGACGCGCTGCCCGAGCAGGCCGTAATCGATCGCGGCGTCGAGATCGCCGAGGCGCGCTGCGATGTCGGGCTGGGCCTCGATGGGTGCCGGGGCCGAGCCGGTCAACACCTGCAGATATTCGTTGATCAGCGCCGGCGGCCCGGCGCACACGCCGTGCGGACCATGGAAGACCGCGTGACGCTCGGCATAGTCCACGATCGTTTGCGCGGTGACGGGCTGCTCGGGGGCGTCGCGCACCAGGTCGTTGGTGACCAGTCGGACTCCGTCGATCAGCCGGAACATGGCAGCGAGCCCGCTGTCGAGCTCTCCGTTCGGCACCGGATGGGTGCCCCGCACCAGCACGTACCCGACCGACGCGAGCGTGCAGACGACCATCATGTGGAGCTCGCCCGCAGTGAGCACGCCCGGGGTCCGGGGCGGCATGCGCGCGAGGAAGGCCTTGCGGAACTGCTCGGTCAGCGAGAGCAGGTCCGGCCACTGACGCGCCATGGCCTTCATCGCGGTCACGTTCATCGGGAGTTCGTTCTGGTACCGGCTCCCGGCGTATTGGCACTGCTTGCGCACGGTGGGGAGATCGAGGAACAAGGTGCGCGGTGCGACGTTGTTCTCGCCCACTTGCCGGCCGTCACCGTCGAGCGCCGGATGCGCCACGCGGTAGACCGGCACGACCACCTCGAGGTTCGAGAGCTCGAACGCCCGTCCGAACGCCTGTTCGGTCAGAAAGGGGCAACGATTGTCGCGGGCGCTGAACGTGAGCGGCTCACGCCCGGCTGGCACCTCACCCAACCGCTCAGGGTAGGACACCGCGGTGCGGCCCGTGGGCGCATCCGAGACCCGCCTCAACACCCGCTGTTCGATCAATGCTTCGAGCAGGTCCCGGATCTTGTCCCAGGAATGGGGCGCGCCGTCCGACCACGCCATGGCGTCGGAGGCTTGAAATTGCTCGACCTGGAGCAGCTTCTCGCCCAGGGGCGCGATGTCCGGCTCGTCGAAGATGAGCTCCACCTCGCCATAGAAGAGGTGCAGGACCTGCTGGCCATTCCCTGCGTCGAGCCGGTCGTGCGTGAGCCGCTTTCGATTGGGAATGTAGAGCATCTCATCCGCTTGCAGCTGTGCCATGGCTTCTCACTCCCGCTCCAGTGTGACGTCGCGCGACCAGGTGCCGCCGAGCGAGCGATAGACCTCGACGCGATGGTTGAGCAGCAGCCGTTGCGCTTGCAGACTTGCGCGCTCGAGCCCGACCAGATTCGTCAGGGCGGAGAGCACCGTCAGATAGTCCGATTGCCCCTGCTCGAAGATCCGCCTCGCCTCGTCCAGGAGCTGCCGCCCGAGCTGGACCTGCGCGCGCAGGCTGCGCAGGCTCGTCGCCTCGTTCTCCTCCTGGACCACGGCATCTTGCACCCGTCCGATCGCGGTGTGCAGCGCGAGCTGGTATTGGACGTGGCGACGCTGGAGCTGGATCGGCAGTCGCAAGTACTCGGTGACTCGCCTTCCATCGAACAGGGCCCAGGTCAGGCCCACCCCGACGACGGACTCGCCCAGGACCGGCTCCGAGAGGCCGTACTTCGAAGCGCCCACGTTGCCCACCAGTTGGATCGTCGGAAGCCAGCTCGCCAGGTTCGCGTTGATGCGGTGCTCGACCTCGGCGACGCGCAGCTCCGCGAGCCGCATCTCGGGCGTGTTCACGTTCAGGTCGCCCGGCGTTCCGAGTTTCGGTGGGGGCGGGAGATCGGGAAGCTGTCGATCGAGTGGAATGACGTCGTCGGCGGGGCTGGGTACCCGGCCCAGCAGCGCCTTCAGCTCCGAATTCAAGAGCGCGTTCCGGGTGGCGATCAGCGGCACCTGCGATTCGAGGTTCAACAGCAGCTGCTCCTGCTGCAGCACCACGAGCCGGGGCGTGAGGTGCTGCTCGAACCGCGCTCGAATCAGCTGGAGCAGCTCCTTGTTGTAGTCGATCTGCCGCAGCGTGAGGTCCCGGAGCGCGCGGGCCTCGAGGATGTCGAACCAGATCTGGGTGATCCGCACCGCGAGGTCCTGGACGCGGCCCTCGGTGAGCTGCCGCTGCTGCTCGGCGAAGTTCAATCCCGCGCGCCGCTGCGCATCGAGGGCTCCAAACAGGTCGACCTGGTAGGCCACGCCGACACCGACGGTGGCGACGCTGTACTCGGTCCGGGTTGGCGGCGCGGGCGGAACGTTGGCGACGACATGACTCAGCCCCGCCGGGTTCAGGATGCCGATCTGGAGCGGGTACCACCAACCTTGCGGCACGGCGGGGTCGAGCTGGTTCTCGTAGATCAGCTCCCGCGCGTCGCGCAGGGCCAGGTTGTCGCCGAAGCACTCCTGGATGGCCGTGTCGAGAGCCGGATCGGCGAACGCCGTCCACCAGACTGAGTCCTGGGTAACGGGCTCGGCTGGCTGCGCGGGCACGCCCTCCTCCGACGGCTGCGGGCTTGGAACCCCGCCCTCGGGTGCGCTGGACGGTTGGGGCGGCTCGGTGCGCGGATCGACGGCGGTCGAGTAGCTGCTCGGCGCTAGAGGCGGTTCGACGACGACGGGACGGATCAGCTCGCAACCGGAGCAGAGCGTCGCGAGGAGGGCGAGCGTGAATCGAAGTCTCATGGGTGGCTGACGACCACGAGGGCTTTCGCGTGGTTGAGGACGCAGCGCTGCGCGACCCGCATGGTCTCGGGATCGAGGGAGGCGAAGCTCTCGTCGAGGATGACCAGCTCGACCCCCTGCAGCAGCGTGCGCGCGATGTAGAGCCGGCTCTTCTCGCCGTGCGAGAGTTGCCAGCCGGTCTCGCCGATCATCTCCTCGAGGCCGGCGGGCATCTTGGCGATCAGCTCGTCCAGCCCGAGCTCCTTGCACAGCGCGGCGGCCTTGGTCCGCAGCTCGGGCGAGGTCGGCCACTCGCGCCCGAGCAGGAGATTGTACGCGAAGCTGCCGGACAGGACGTGGTTCTCGTGGAACTGCGGCGCGGCGGTGATGCGCTTGCGCCAGCCCGAGGAGCCGAACGTCGCGCGGTCCAACGCGTGCAGCAGCATCACACCGCCCTGCGGCGTCCTCAGGCCCGTCAACAGCGACACCAGCGTCGACTTGCCACCGCCCGATGGGCCCTCCAGCAGGATGCGGTCGCCCTGCGCGATCTGGAACGAGCAGTTCTCGAGCACCGGCCGGGTGCGCGCGTCGTGCCGGAAGGTCACGCCCCGTGCCTCGATGAGGGTTCCACCGGCGGCGTCGGTGGGCTTGCCTCCCTCCATTTCGAGAGGGACTTTCGATTCGAGCTCGGGGCGGCCCACCGCGAGCAACAAGTCGCGGATCTGCTCGAACGACACCGCCGCCTGGGAGACCTGCTGGAAGTAGACGGCGACCTCGTCGAAGGCTCGCAGCGCGAGCAAGATGCCGCCCACGGACACCGCCAGCGCGCTGGGATTGGCCGTACCGCTGCTGAACGCCGGCAGCAAGGTCAGCAGGGCGAGCACCAACCAGCCGTCGCGCAGGAGCGCGGTCAGCTGCATGGTCCGGCGATCCATGACCTTCGAGATCTCGGAGTAGGAGCTCAAGCGGACGTCTTCGCCATCATGCCAGCGCTCGAGTGGAAGCTGCGCCAGCCGCGTTCGATGGCCGAGCATGCGCTCGAGCAGGTCGTGGGTGATCTCGACGCGCGCGCTCGACCACGCCCGCTGGACGCCGTAGTGGCGGCGCGCGAGGACGAACGCGACCACGACCCACAGGACGAGCACCATCGCCTGGGGCCACCCTCCCGCCCCGAGCACAAGGATGACGCCCGCCAGGATCAAGTCGACGAGCGACAACACCGCGAGCAGGGCGCCGCCGACCGCAAGCTGCTCGACGACCTCGGCCTCGGCGACGCGGCCGAAATGGCGGCCGATGCCGTCGAGCCGCACCTCGTCGGGGGTCAGCTTGAGGGTTCCCGCGAGGAGCTGCTGCTTCAGCAGCGTTCCGAGCCGGATCGAGAACACGCCCTGCCACCACACCTCGAGCATGCGCAACGGAATCGCGCACGCGATCACGGCGATCCACCCCAGGAACCAGCCGGTCTCGAGGTGGGCCTGGAGCGCGGCGCGACCGAGCAACCAGAACGAGCCAGCCAGCACCAGCGAGAGGAGCGTGTGGCTCACGAGGATGCCGGCGGCGAGCGACGGGATGTCGCCGAGCAGCGTCCGCCGGCTCGCAGTGCGCCTGGGGCGCATGATCCAGCCGGTGCGCAGCTGCGCCTGGCCGAGCCGCTGCAGCAGCATCTGTGAGCGGGCGTGCTCGCGCGCACGGGGCGACATCTCCACGCCGCCGAGCAGCTGGTCCACCTCGGCGACGGTGGCTTCCTGCTCTTCGCGCAGGAGCGCGAGCACGCTCTTCGTCTGGACCGAAACCGCCGTGGCGTCGCGCGCGAGCAGGCGCAGTTTCCCGCGCCGCGTCCCCAGCAGCACGAGATAGGACGGGACGCCGTCTCGCCGGACCTGGAGGATGCAGGGCGCGGCGCGTTCGAGGACGTCGGGCAGCTCGTGGTAGAGCGGCGTGATCGGCTCGAGCTCCACGCCGAGTCGATCTCCGAGCGCGAACATCCAGACCCGGCTCGGCTCGACGGCCGCCGCGGGCGGAGCGATCTCGCCCGCGGCCCTGCCATAGCCTTGCCTCTGCGCCAGCTGCTCCAGCGCGTCGGGCAGTCGCTCGACCGGCCACAACAGGTCGGAGTGCGAGCGCGTCATCCCGCCAGCTCCAACTTGCCTGCGACGGGCTCCGCGACCGGCGTCTCCACCGGCTTCGGCGCCGGCCTCTCCACCAGCTGGCCGTGCGAAAGCCACCAATGGCGCCAGCTCCCACCGCCCCAGAGCAGCGTGCGATTCTCCTGGTCGGCGCGAAGGAGCACGGCGTACCGCGAATCTTTGTTCGCGAGCAGCTCCTTCGGCGGCCCGTTCTCGAGGATCCGACCGTTCTCGATCACGAGCACGCGATCGAACTCCTGGGTGTGCTCGACGTCGTGGGTGACACAGAGGAGCGTGATGTCTGCCCAGAGCCGCCGGGACTCGGCGAGGAGCCGCGCGCGCCGGTCGCGATCGAGACCGCGAAAGGGCTCGTCGAGGATGGCCAGGCGCACGCCGGAGCGAAGCATCGCGCGCGCCAGGCGCACGCGCTGACCCTGGCCGCCCGAGACCAGCCCTCCACCTTCGCCCAACGACGTCTGCAGCCCGTCTGGAAGCGCCTCGAGGATGTCGAGCATCTCGGCGCCCTTGAGCGCCCCCGACAGTGACCAGCCGTGCGCGCCGTCGTTGCCATACCGGAGGTTGTCGATGAGGCTCTGGTTCCAGAGACTGATCGCCGGATCCACCCAGGCCGTGGTGCGCCGCAGCCGCTCGACAGCGGCCTGATCGAGCACCTGCCCGTCGATCTTGATCTCGCCGCGCGCCGGCCGGAGCCAGCCGAGCAAAAGGCCGACCAGCGTCGACTTGCCTGCTCCAGAGACACCGACCACGGCCACGTGCTCGCCGGGGGCGATGCTCAAGGAAACCTTGTCGAGGATGGTGTGACCGCCGCCTTTCACGCGGACCTTCTCCATCGCGATCGAAACGCCGCTCGCGGCGCCCGCGGGCGCGACAGGCTCCTGCACTGGCGCCTCGGGCCGGGCCTGCGGATCCTTGATGTCGCCGATGACGTCGAGGAGCCGGCGAACCCGGTTCATCGCATTCGGGAACGCGCGGCTCAGCATCATCAGCCGCTGGCCGAGGATGGGGAAGCGCAGCGCCCAATAGACGACCAACAACACCAGCGAAGCCCGATCGGTGCCCTCGAGGTACGAATAGACGAGCAGCATGACGAGGCCGTAGCTCACCAGCATCAGCCCGCCTTCGAACCCGACCGACAGCGTCTGGAGCCAATAGCGCGCCTTGCTCCAGCTGACGAGCAAGGTCTCCTGCGCGCGGCGCAGCGACCGCTCGGCGCCGTGGATCCGGATCGGCGTGAGCCCGACGAGCGCGTTCAGGGTGAATCCGCTGAGCGCGCCTGAGTGCATCTGCACGCGCAGGTCGGGCTCGAAGAGCAGCTTCTGCGCGACCAGGGGCACGAGCAGCGTGACCGCCGCGAGCGCGAGCACGATGTGCCATGCGTGCGGTGCGGCCCAGATGAGCGCGGCAGTGATGCTCGCGACTTCGAGCGACAGGACCAGGGCTTGCGAGAGCAGGAGCGGCAGCGACCGCATCGCCTGGATGTTGTGCGTGCGAGACGCCATGTCGGAGGCGAGCCGGCTCTGGAAATAGCGGTCCTCCATCTCGGGGAGCTTCTCGAAATACGCCTTCCGCAGCCGCACCTCGAGCCGGCGGCCGATGCCGAGCAATCCCAATGAAATGGGGATTTGGATGAGCATGAAGCAGAGCGCGACGCCCGCGAGAACGGCCATGCCCGTCGCACGCTGCGCGAACGTGCCGAGGTCGCGCCCCAGGTCGAGCACGCCACGGAGCATCAGCGCTTGCAGGATCCGCCCGAAGGTGGCGAACACCAGTCCCACCGCAATCAGGCCCGGAACGACCCACGAATCTTCGCCTCGCAGGCGGAGCAGCGTTCGCGCCGGGCTCACCTGCTTGGCGACGAGCTCCGTCGCCAGGTCGCTCGCGAGCACGGCTCTCGGCGCGTCTTCGCCTGCGCGCGAAGCCTCGCGCCAACCGCGAACCCGCATCAGCACCGCGCCGGTCATCGACAGCTCGCCCTCCACCTCGGGGTTGGGGCGAACGGACCAATAGGCAGCGGGAATGGGCACTTCGCCGGAATCGTCCTTCGCCATCATGGATTGCAGCAGACCCGCCGCCGTCCGGCCTCGCCGGACGGCGCCCGCGCGGATCATCGCTTCGGACGCCCGGCACGCGGCGTCGAGCCTGGCGATCGACAGATGCCCGGGGTCCTCGAGTGCCCGGGCAACCAGCGCCCGCGCCTGCGTCTCACCCAGCTCCAGCAGGCGGCGCTCGAACGTCGCGACCGCCTCCTCGGACCCAGCCCATTCGCGCCAGCCGGTCGCCGGGACGGACGTGGTGTGCTGGTACAGGTGGCTCAGCAGCGTCGAAATCCGGGTCCAGTGACGGCCCGCCGCCGGGTCCATGACCTGGATGAACGGGCCGACGCGATTCCACAGCACCACGAAGTGCGGCCGTCCTCCCGCGCTGAGCGTGACGATGATGGCGGGAAGCGCCTTGGCTTCGGGGACCACCACGTGATCGAGCGGAAGCATCACCTGCTCGGAGTCGAGCCCGAGCTGGTTCGCGACTTCATCCAAGGTGACGATCGAGGTGCCATCGACGTCCGTCTGACACACTTCGCGAAGGACGCGATAGTTGAGCTCGGCGCCCATCCCCGCGAACAGGCTCTTGAGTGAAGCGGGGCCGCAATCCGTCGCCGAGATCTGGATCACCTCGGGAATGATCGAGCGCCGGCGCCTGGGAGGAGTCATGGTCAGCGGGCCTCGGCTTCGGGCCGAAACACGGTCGTGGGCTGTTCTTCAGGCTGCGGATTCCATTCGCCGACCGCCCGCATCAGCAGCGCGACAGGCGACGCCCGCGCGACCTCGACCTCCACCACCAGGGTCATGCCGTGGCGCAGCTGGATGCGCGGATCGTCCGGCGGTGCGAACTTGAGCTCGACGCGCACCGTACCGGGGATGGCCTCGGGCGTGGCGGTCTGGCCGGGCTCGGTCCCGACGGCCGTCACCCTGGCGGGGACCGTCCCGTAGATGGTCATCGGGTAGCCGTCGAGCTTGAGGCGCGCCGTTTGACCGGGCTGGATCAATCCGACGACCTCCTTCGGGAAACGGGCGCGCACCCGCACCTCGGCATCGCTCGCGACGATGGTGCCGACCCGCTGCCCGTCGGCGATGAACGCTCCCGCGCCGAGCTCCGCCACGTCGACCAGGTGGCCCGTGGCCGGCGCCCGATACAGCTTCCGCTCGATCTGGTACTCAAGGCGGTCGATGGTGCCCTGGAGGTCCCGGATCCGCCCCTCGGCGCCCAGCTCCTCGCGCTCGAGTGCCAGCAGCTGCGCGGCGAGGGCTTGACGGCGCACGTTCTGCTCGTGCCGCAGTCGGGTGAGCGCCAGGCCCTGCGCCGTCTGAGCGAAGCGGAGCGCGTCGACATCGGTCGTGCGCTCGAGCTTCTCCATCTCCGAGACCGAGCCCGTCGGGCTCTTGAGGGCCAGCTGCTCGCGTTCCACCGCGAGCCGGTGCCTGGGCGCGAGCTCCTGCTCCCTCCCCAGCGCCTCCTTGACCGCGACCTCGTCCACCCGTGCCGTCAAAGCCGCCTCTTCGCGCTTGTTGGTGATCTGCTGGCGGATGATGGCGAGCTCCTTCTCGGTCGCGGAGAGCGTCGCCTTACTCCGCTCGAGCTCGAGGCGCTCGACCCGTGCGTCGAACTCGATGAGAAGGTCGCCTTCCTTGACCTCCTGGTCGAGTTTGAGCAGCGAGAGCACGACCCTGCCCGCGCTGGGCGGCTCGATGCGATGGACGGCGTTGTGTGGCTCGATCCGGGCCTGTGAGCTGGCCTTGACGAGCGGAACCTTGGCGAACAGCGACCAGGCGATGAGCCCGCCAGCGCACAACACCATCAGAGCGACGAACACGAGGCGCGTGTCCGACTCGTAGTTCAGGGAACGAAGGGTCCGCTCGAAGGGATATGCCATGGTCCGCGAACCAAAGTCGCCTTAATGGTCGCGCCGTGTCAACACCTCGGCCCCTGCTTTGTGATTCACGCCCCCATTGGATGAATACAGGCGCCACGATGCGACGCGGGACTTCGTCCGCATCGCCGCAATGCGTTGCACATTAATCCTTGGTTCGATTTGACATCCAGCTTTGAGTACACGTAGCGTTCAATTTGAAAGGAGGCACGACATGAAGATCAAGATCCACGTTCGCGGCGGCCCGAAGGCGCGTTAGTCGTAAGGCATTTTGAGGCCAGCTGTCGAGGCCGGTCGTTCCTCGTTTCAGATTATCAGAGGGGGGTTGATGGGGATCTTCCATCAGCCCCTCTTCTCATTTCTGGCAACGTCTTGATTGGGGCCGTACCTCAACCCCAACCTTGCAAGTCGGGCAGGTTCACTCGCCATTTATCCCTGCTCCGCCGTGTGCCGCGCCAGAATTGATGAGCGAATCGGCCTGCTTGGAATGACTTAGCACCCTCCTCCGACCTGCTGAGTCAGCCACCCTCGGCTGGTCATCACGGTTTCAATGTTTCAATGGCAACAGCTCGCCTCCATCCAGGGGCTGCACGTCACCTTCACCGACGCCAACAAGGACGGCCTCGCCGACGCGCTGCACTACAGCCCAGGCAGCGGCTGTGACGGGCCGGGGTAATGGATCGCAGTCGGGTCACCCAAGCTGTTCGTAGCGGAGTCGGCCAAGCGGATCGCAGTCCGGAGCCGTTGGGGCAGCGGTCGCACGCCCGGCGTGGCGCGGGCCTCTACAGCACCTGCGAGGAGCACCTGCCCCAGCACCGCGCCGACCTGCGCCACCGCAGCCTCCACCTCCTGCTTCAGCTTCGCTGCCAGCTCCTTCAACTCCATGTCCACGCGCTCCTCCTGCTTCGATTCGAGCGCTCACCTCCGCACGTCATCCGTCTGCCGTCACGACGGAGGCCGGCGAGGAGTTACCCTCTTCCAGTGCATCGAGAAGCGTGAGGAGTTGGGTGCGCGGGCCGGGCTGTCCAAAGCCTGCAACGCGGCGCATGAGCGGTACGAAGCGCAGGCTGGCAAGGAGGGGGCCGGGGAGACCGAGCACCAGGAGCGCTCCCTGCAGAGGGAATAGTCGACCTCTCCGCAAGCGGGCGGATGGGACCGGCGGGGATCATCCTCGAAGTACCGCTACAGCGATCCTTGAGCGGCTGAACAGTCAAGCCGGTGAGCCGGGCTCCACCGGTGCCGGGGCATCCACGTCGATGCCGTCCCGGCGCAGCGACTCCGCGCCCGCCGCCTCGGCCAGCGTGCCTGGCGGGTTGTCATACCAACCCGGGTCCTTGTAGCCGTCCAGTCGCGCACGGACCTTGAGCACGGTGAACATGCCGCCCATGGTGATGAAGTCGTGCTTGCCCTGGCGCCCCACCATGGGGATGGAATTGGGCGGGACAGGCATCCCCATCTCGCCCATCCCCGCCATGCCCGTCTGGCCCATCGTCATGTAGCCGGGCAGCAGCGCGCGCACCTTCGCGTCCAGCCCACCCGGTTTCACGCCAATCATGTTGGGGAAGGCATGGCCCATCTGGTTCATCAGGTGGTGCGTCATATGGCAATGCAGGGCCCAGTCGCCGGGCGCGTCCGCCACGAACTCGATGGCGCGTGCGCTGCCCACTGGGACGAGCACCGTCGTCTCCGGCTGCCGCGCGGACTCTGGAACAGGCCCGCCGTCCGTCTCGGTGATGCGGAAGTGATAGCCATGCAGATGGATGGGGTGGTGGTTCTGCGGGCTCAGGTTGCCGAGCCGGATGCGCACCCGCTCTCCCTGGCGTACGACGAGCGGCTCCGTGCCCGGGAACGCCTTCGCGTTCATGGTGAGCACGTTGAAGTCCGTCATCTCATTCGGATTGGGCCGGCGGGTGCCGACGTCGATGCGCCACTCGTGCAGCAGGATGACGAAGTCCCGGTCGATGCGGGGCCCCATGGGCCGACGCGGGTGGATGACGAACATGCCCGTCATGCCGAGGCCGATCTGCGTCATCTCGTCATGGTGCGAGTGATACATGTTCGTCCCTGACTGGCGCAGGGAGAACTCGTACTGGAACGTCTCACCGGGGGCGATGGACTTCTGGTTGAGGCCGCCCACGCCGTCCATGCCGTTGGGCAACAGGATGCCGTGCCAGTGCACGGTGGTGGGCGTGGGCAGCCGGTTGGTGACGTAGATGCGCACCCGGTCCCCCTCCACCGCCTCGATGGTGGGACCATGGACCCGGCCGTTGTAACCCCAGCAGAAGGCCTTCAGCCCGGGCGCGAACTCATGCTCCACCTCCTCGGCCACCAGGTGGAAGACCTTCACGCCGTCCACCACCTTCCACGGCAGCTTGGAGCCATTGGGCACCACCACGGGCTGGTAGTCCCGGCCGGGCATCCCGGGGCGCGGCCCGCGAGTCCCCTGGGCTTCCGGCCGGGCGCGAGCCTCGGAGCCGCTCAGCAGCATCGCGCCACCCGTGAGGGTAGCGCCCGCTGTCGCCAGCATGCTTCGCCGGGTCAGGGTTCCCATTCCTCCCGCCTCAGGAAGGCTTCCAGGGGGTGCCCTGCGCTCCGAGGTTCCGGGGACGTCCTCCTCGCGAACCGGAGCGTGCGCGGACTCAGTCGTTCGGGTGCTCATGGGGGACCTCGTGGCCATGCTGTGATGGCAGCCAGGAAGAGGACCCGTGTCGATGTCCCGCGGTCCATGAGGTTCACCACCTCACCACGGGACTGCTCTTTGGACCGCTCGCCGGAGCCCAAGGCACTGGGCAGGCACCCAACCCGGAGCGACAGACGAACGCGCCCGCGCAGCAGCAATCTGGCTGTCCCTGCGGAATGATGGGCGGCGGGATGATGGGCCATGGCATGGGCGGAGCGGGAATGCACTGCCCCATGCACGGAATGGCGGACGTGAAGGTGGAGCAGACGCGGACCGGGGCCCTTCTGCGGCTCACCGCGAAGAACCCCGGCCAGGTCGAGGAGGTCCAGCGCATGGCGGAAGGGATGCAGCGCTGCATGAGCGGAAGCGGCACCCCACAGCAGGGGCACCCGTCCCCGTCAGAGTCCCGTTAAAGGGAGAACCTCACGCCCACCCGTTCATGCAGCAGATGAACGCTCGTGCCGAGCACCCGCACGTAGGTATAGGCAGCGGCCACATTGAGCGAGAACCATCGGTTGGGGTGCCACTCCACCCCGGCCCAGACCTCCGGGAAAGCGCCCAGGCGCGACTCGAAGTTGGGATCCGACTCCCCGTCATCGTCATCGAAGTCGAGGTCGAGCGATTGCACGGTGGTGACGAGAGGGAGCCCCAGAAACTCCCTGCCCGCTCCCGCGGCTCCGAGCTTCAGCCCGGCACCGAGGTACGGAACCCATCGCTGGTCCGCATCGCCGCGCCAGCGGTAGAGCAGCCCCGGGGTGACGCCCAGCTCGGAGAAGGTGGAATCCCCGGAGCCGCCGACCCCCACCTCCAGCGGCAGACGGAACGCCCACCGGGAACCGAGATCCACCTGGAACGCGGCCTGGAGGCTGACGCCTACCGCGACCCGGCCGCCCGAGAACGCCTGAACGGGCCCCAGTGAGAGGGGCTCCAGGTTGACTCCCGCACCGAAATAGCCTGAGCGCGGCACGTCACCCGCGGGCGCGGTCGATGCGAGGACGACGACAAGAAGAGGTACGAGCGTCACTTCATCTCCAGAGGGTCAGAAAGAAGACTCGGGCCAGCCGAGGGGGGACGGAGCCACCACCCCGACTCTACCGGGTCACCGCGTCAACCGTTGCATTCTGCTCTCACGGAAGGGACTCGCGGGCACTGACCCGTCAGGGGGACAGGGAGTAGATCCAGGCGCTGTCCAGATGAGATTCTATTTCCGTTGCGCCTCGCTGTTCGTGATGGGACTGGCCCTGTGTGAGTTCGGCTGCGCGGTCTGCCCCCTGGGGGTGGCCCCCTCCCCGCGGAATCCGATCGCGGGGGCTTCGAGCATCATGCGCTGGAGCAAGCCCCAGCGGCTCTCCGCCGGGCCGTCGCTTTCGTGGGAGCACACGCGCGTGGCGGCGGGCCCCTCCGGGAGCGCCTTCGCCGTCTTCGCGCATGTCACGACCCAGAACGCGCCCCACGACTACACGGCGATCTACGCCAGCCGTTATGACGCCACGTCCGACACATGGACGCCCGAGCAGCCGCTCCAATCCCAACCCGGCAACCTTCTGCGGAGCAGTCTGGCCGCGGATGAGCAGGGAAATGCGCTCGCTGTCTGGCTTCAGCAGACCCCGGCTGGCAACACCTTCTTCGCAAGCCACTTTTCGGCGGCGACAGGCCAATGGAGCCTCGCGCTACAGCTCACGTTCCCCGTTGACGACACACCCACCATGCGCCTGGCCATGTCTCCCACGGGCGATGCAGTCTTCGTCTGGACAACCCTCTGCAAAACGCTGTGCAAGCCCGCCGAGCACCGAGTGATGGCCATGCGCTATGGGGTGGCCAGCAACCGGTGGGTCCAGCCGCCGGTGCCCCTCAATTCGGCGCGTGACACCCCGTCTCTCTGGCCCGCCGCCGCCCTCGACGCGAACGCTAACGCGCTCGTGCAGTGGCAGCAGGCGGACACCCGCGGGACCCAGGCCATTCATGGCAGCACGTACAACGCCGACACGTTCCAGTGGTGTGGCGATGCCATCCTGAGCCGGACGAACTACGGCGCGGCCACGACGCCCGCCATCGCCATGGACGCGGCGGGCAACGCGCTCGCCGTCTGGCCACAGCACTTCTCGACGCTGAGCGGCGAACTGATGCAGGGAATCGACGCACGCCGCTACGACCGCAAGAGCAACGCATGGCAGCCCGCCGAGCGCATCGATTCGCACATCTCCGACTACGGAGGCATGTTCAACCCGTCCATCGTCGTCGCGACGAACACGGGCGACGCACTGGCCGGCTGGCTGTACATCCCCCACCCTCCGCCCCTCACCGGGGCCGCCGAGGGGCGCGTGTACATCGCGGCGAACGAGGCCTGGGACATCCGTCCGCGCTTCGACCGCAGCGTCGACCCGAACAACCCTCGGCTCGGAGGCACCGTGACTGGCGGATATCCAGTGCTCGCCTCCGACCCGGCCGGTGACCAGGTCGCTCTCTGGGCACAGTCCGACCACACAGCCTGGGCGAGCTACCAATATGCCCCTGGCAACTTCCGCCCGCCGGAACCCCTGCGGTCCGCGCCGGGAGCTGTCGTGGGCGCCATCACGGGGGCCATGGAGCTGAATGGACATGCAACGGCGGTGTGGATTGAGACCGCCGCGGATGGCGACAACCTCTGGGTCGCGCGCTACCAGTAGCGGTGACTCGTTCGAGGGGCCTCAGATGGAATGGTGACCATCAACGGTGGCGACAACGCGTTCGCCACCAAGTTCGAGGAGCGCTTCCCCACCGAGCAGGTCTGGCAGAACGAGTACGACGCCTCTATGGCCCTGCGCGACGACGACATTTGAGCCGCCGGGCCAGGGCCTGCCGCCCCTCGGCCGGGCAGGCGCCGGCGCCAGGGCTGGGAGGGAGACCTCGTGCTGTCAGGACGTCCCTCCTCCCCCGTCCGAAGTTCTTGCGGTCACGGCCCTGGCCCGGTATACGGGCGGGGCTTCACGGCCAGGTAGCTCACCTGGTTAGAGCGGCGGTCTCATAATCCGCAGGTAGTCAGTTCAAGTCTGACCCTGGCCATCAAGCAGCCCCGAAGTCACTTTCCCAAGTGATTTCGGGGCTTTTTTCATGCCCCATGCCCGCCCGTCCCCCTTCCGGGGGATTGCCAGGGCCCCTCCCGGCACGGTCCGATTCCCCCTGTCCCGACGCGCAGCACCCACGCTCCGGGGGGAGTCCGCACGATGCTGGACGAGGAAATCCACTCGAAGGCCCGGGCCGCGGCCGTCCGCTGGGCGCGCTGGCGGCTGGGCCCCCTTGGTTTCGCGGACCTCATCACCCGGGTTGACGCGTCCGTGCTCCGCTACGGGCGGCTCGTCACCCGGTATGCCGTCCGCACCGGCACCTGGGCAGAAGAGGCCTATGCGGGCGGCACGAACACAGCCCGGAGCTCCCGCTCCACGCCCCAAGTCTCACTCGACACACTGGACCTGTGGAGTGCGTCTCCGGAGGCATTGGCCGAAAAGTCATCCCACCTTGCCGTGTGCGGGGACTGCCACGGCGCCGGAGCGGTGACGTGCCCCACGTGCAGTGGCTCCCTTCGCGCGAGCTGCTCCGGCTGCGGCGGATCCGGCCGGCGGATGAGCCGGGCGCGCAAGAGCTACCGGATGGTGAACTGCACGGAGTGCCGGGGAAAGGGCACGAAGAAGTGCGTCCGCTGCACGAAGGGCATGGTGGGCTGCCACACCTGCCGGGGCTCGGGGACGCTCCGCCGGTGGCTGAAGGTCTCGACCGTCGAACGCACCCAGGTGCGCGCGTGGCCGGATGCGAAGGCCGTCTCCGCGCACAAGGGCCTGTTGGAGGATTCGAAGCGAGCACTCCAATGGCCGGGAGCGCGTGCCCTGGCTTCCGCGGAGCACGCAGGCCCCCTGCCCGGCTCCGCGCTGGGAGATGAGGCCCGGTCCGCGGGCTTCATCGCCGCGCGCTCCTCGCTGGAGCCCGAGTTCGAACCACTGCGCGGGAGAATCCTTTCCCAGTCATTGGATGTCTTTGAAGCGCCGTCCGCGACCGTCTGTTTCGAATTCGCGGGCAGGCCGGGTTTCATCCACCTGCTGGGACGCGACCTCCAACCCACCAAGGCCCGCGACACCTCCGCCTTCCACCGGCGCGTCGGGGCCCTGATGGGCGTGGCCATGGCGGGCTTCTTCGGCATGCCCTTCCTGGTCTCCGCCTTCATCGGACGGCACGCGTTCTACGCGGAGCCGGATCAGAGCGCGCTCGCCATGTTGGCGATCTTCGGACTCTGGCCCGGGACCTGGTGGTGGGCCGCGACCGCGCTGCGCCGTCGACGCGCCAGTGGCGCGAAGTCCCCCGCGCGATGGCACGACCGGATTGGCATCGGGCTGACAGGACTCTGCGCGCTCGTCCTCGCCGGATGCTTCCTCTTCATCCGTCCTTCGGTCCCGGAGCTGGTCCGCCTGACGGCCACTGGCCAGCTCCGTCAAGCCGAGCTGCATGCCGACCTGCTGGAGGCCCGCGGTGAATCCAGCCCCGAGTACATCGGGGCACGGAACGCGTTCGTGCTCGCGCGCCTCCAGGGCATGGACAATCGCGACGCCGTGAAGCTCATCCGCCACTACGCGGGCTCCGGTCAAGGCACCGGGCCGCTGGAGGCCGAACGCGTGAAGCTGCGCGAGGCCTGGGCGCGCTCCGCGCTGGAGCGAGGCGAGGAGGCACCGGTGGAGGCGGAGCTGACGGCCCTGTCCTCCGAGCGTGCTCCAGCCTCCGTCATGGACGGACTTCGCGCGAAGCTGGAGGACTTCCGCATCGCGAAGGGCAAGGCCGCGCTGGAGAAGGGAGACCTGGCCGAGGCCATCCAGGTCCTGTCACGCATCCAGGCCCGGACGCTCGTCTCCGAACGTCCCGAGCCGCTGATCACCCAGGCTCACCTGCGGCAGGAACACGCATGCCCTGCCCGCGATGTTCGCTGCCGCGCCACGGCCCTCCACGCCGCGGTGGCGGTCGACACGGGTGAAACGGCGCGGACGGCCCTTGCCTCCTTCCGAGGCGCGGAGCTCACCCGGATGGCAACGGCCACGGCCCACTCAGGAGGGCTCGGCGCTTCGCTGCGCGAGCTGCGAACCGCGGACGAGGATGCGGGCGCCCTGCTCTCGGTGCTCGGAAGCGACGCTGAGATGACCGCCGCGAGGGCCGCGATCCTCGGCCGCAGGGAGGCGTTGCTGAGCAATCGCTTTCCCCTCGGTGAACCCGTGGAGGTCGCCCAGGCACAGCTTGGCCCCTCCGGACTGGAGATGCAGCGCTCGGACGTGTTTCGTGTGGTGGACGCGCCCCCGGGGACGCTCACGTACCTGTTCGTTGCTCAGGGCATGACCCGTGGCCTCTATGTCACCGCGCCGGACCATGGTCAGGCGGGGCTGTCGCCCGCGGCGCTCCAGATTGCCGCGAAGCGATTCACGGGCCAGGAGTTCGCCGCGAAGGACCTCGTGCATGCGGGCAAGGGCGTGGCCCATGTGACGGTGCGCCTGGGCCGGCACACGGCCCTGCTGGGATGGCACGACGACACGCTGGTCGAAGCACAGATGGGACGGGTGGAGCCATGAGACTCGGCAGGAAGGTGGCGCTGGGCCTGGGTGTCGTCGCGGGGTTGGTGTGTTCACATCTCGCGTGGGCCCATCCGGGGCGGACCAACAGCTCCGGCTGTCACAACGTACGGGCCACGGGGGGCTATCACTGCCACGGTGGAGGAGGAGGAGGAGGCGGCGGCGGTGGATGGCGGGAGCTCGAGGAGACACCCACGCGCGTGAAGGTCATCGCCATTCCGCGCGCCCGCGTGTGGATCAACGGCGCATTCGTAGGCATGTCCCCGACACCGGCGGTCCGCATCGACGGAACGAAGGTCCAGGTCCTGCTGGAGCACGCCGCGCTGGGCCGCCACGAGACGACCGCGACCATCGACTCAGGGGGGACGACCGCGCTGACGGTGAGGTGGTAGGCGGGCCGCCGGCAGGCCTGTCCCAGGGGCGAAACGTCCACGTCCGAAAACGGCCAGACATCCAGGGCCCGCCGTGGGACGTTCCCCTCATGGACGGCCTGGACCCCACCGCCTGCTACCGCGCGCTGACGACGCGGGACTCCCGCTTCGACGGGCGGTTCTTCACCGCCGTGAAGACGACGCGCATCTACTGCCGCCCCATCTGCCCGGCCCGCGCGCCCCGCTTCGAGAACTGCACCTTCTACCCCACCGCCGCCGCGGCCCAGGAAGCGGGCTTCCGGCCGTGCCTCCGCTGCCGGCCCGAGACCTCGCCCTCACTGGCGCCCTGGCGGGGAACCTCCGTCACCGTCTCGCGCGCACTGGCGCTCATCGCGGACGGACTGCTGGATGCCGACGAGGCCAGCGTCGAGGTGCTGGCGGACCGGCTCGGCGTCGGGGACCGGCAGCTGCGACGGCTGTTCCACCAACACCTGGGCGCCTCACCAGTCGCCGTGGCCCAGACGCGCCGAGTGCTCTTCGCCCGTCAGCTCATCCACGAGACCGCCCTGCCCATGGCGGAGGTTGCCCTCGCGTCCGGCTTCGGCAGCGTCCGGCGCTTCAACGCCGTCTTCCAGTCGCTCTACGGCCGGCCTCCAGGCGCCCTCCGCCGTTCCCGGGCCGCTCCAGTGCCATCCGCCGGCCCCGAGGTGACACTCCTCATCCCCTACCGGCCACCCTACGACTGGGACGCCATGGTGGCCTGGCTGACGGCCCGCGCCTTCACTGGCATGGAGCACGTCGAGCCCGGCCGCTATCTGCGGACGTTCACGAACGCCTGGGGCCAGGGAGCCGTGGAGGTGTCGCCCGCACCGGGGCTCGACGCCCTGCGCGCCACCCTGCGTGTCAGCGACGTGCGGATGCTGCCCTCCGTCGTCGCCCAGGTCCGGCGCGTCTTCGACGTGGGCGCGGACGTGGAGGCCATCCGCGCGCACCTGTCGACGGATGCCCTGCTCGCACCGCTCCTCGCCGCGCGTCCCGGCCTTCGCGCCCCGGGTGGCTGGGACGGCTTCGAGCTGGCGGTCCGCGCCATCCTGGGTCAGCAGGTGACAACCACCGCCGCGCGGCAGCTGGGACAGCGGCTCATGGCCGCGCATGGCGAAAGCCTGGACCCGGCACTCACCGGCGATACCCGCCTCCAGCGCGCCTTCCCCCGGCCCGAAGTCCTCGCCGCGGCGGACCTCACCGGCATGGGCATGCCGGCCGCGCGAGCCCGGGCGATCTCCCAGTTCGCCGCGGCGGTCGCGGCGGATCCGACGTTGTTCCAGCCCGGCCCGTCGCTCGCGGACACCGTCGCCCGCTTCACGCGCCTGCCCGGCATCGGCGAATGGACCGCCCAGTACATCGCGCTCCGTGCCGTCCGGGAGACGGACGCCTTTCCCGCCTCCGACGTCGCCCTGCTTCGAGCCGCGACGGAAGCAGGGGGCCCACGCCCCACGCCCGAAGCGCTCCTCCAACGCGCCGAAGCCTGGAGCCCCTGGCGCGCATACGCGGCCCAGCATCTCTGGACCTCGGTGGCCCTCCAGGCCCGTGAGCCCAAGCCGGATTCTCGAACCAACACCCGAGCGCGGCGCCTTCCCACCGCTCCTCCCCGCCGGAAAGCCCATGCCTGACCGTCCGCGCTTCTTCATCGATTCCTCGCCCACTCCCGCCGGCGTGGCGCTCCTCGTCTGTGATGAGGAAGGCCGCCTGCGCGCGCTGGACTGGGAGGGCTACGAGGCCCGTATGCACCGGCTCCTGCGCCTGCACTACGGCGAGAACGGCTGCGTCCTCGAACCCGCGCGCGACCCTTCCGGCCGCACCTCCGCGCTCCAGGCGTACCTGCGCGGAGACCTGAGCGCCATCGCGGCCCTCCCCGTGGAGACCGGCGGCACGCCCTTCCAGCGCGAGGTCTGGCGCGCCCTCCGGGAGATTCCCGCGGGAACGACGACCACCTACGGCCGGCTCGCCGAACGCATCGGACGCCCCAAGGCCATCCGCGCCGTGGGCCTGGCCAATGGCGCAAATCCCATCAGCATCGTCGTCCCGTGCCATCGCGTTGTCGGTGCCAATGCCTCGCTCACTGGTTATGCAGGAGGCCTGGAACGCAAACGCTGGCTGCTCGACCATGAGCAGACCCACGCCTGAATCCCTCTCACCCCGTCACCGGAGCTCCCACGCATGACCACCCGTCCAGCCACCGCCGCCACGTTCCGCGCACTGCACCAGGGCGCTGATCTGCTCGTGCTTCCGAACGTCTGGGACGCCGGCAGCGCCCGCCTCTTCGAGAGCCTGGGTGCGAAGGCCATCGCCACCACCAGCGCCGGCATCGCCTGGGCGCTGGGCTACCCGGACGGCAACGCGCTGCCCGTGGACGCGCTCATCCACACGGTTCGCACCATCGCCCGCGCCATCCAGGTCCCCCTCACCGTGGACGCCGAAGCGGGCTACTCGGACGATCCGGCCACCGCCGCGGAGAACGTGGCCCGCCTCCTGTCCGAGGGCGCCGTGGGCTGCAACCTGGAGGACGGCAGCGGTCCTCCGGAGCTGCTCGCCGCGAAGATTGAACGCGTGAAGCAGGTCGGCGCGCGCCTGGGCGTGGATGTCTTCGTCAACGCGCGCACGGACGTCTACCTGCGCAAGCTCGTGTCGCCCGAGCGCCGCGTCGAGGAGACCCTGGCCCGTGCCGCTCGCTACCAGCAGGCCGGCGCGGACGGCCTCTTCGCCGCAGGCGTCACGGACGCGGCCGAGATCCAGGCCATCACCCGGGGCACCTCGCTGCCCGTGAACGTGCTCGCGCGGCAGGACCTCCCCGCTCCGGCGGAGCTGCAGCGGCTGGGTGTGCGGCGGCTCAGCGCGGGCTCCGCCATCCCGGAGGCCATCTGGGGCCGGGCCGGGGCGCTCGCCTCCACCTTCCTCCGCGAGGGACACTCCGCGAGCCTGTTCGAAGCCGCCGCCAGCTACCCGTCCCTCAACGGGCTGATGACCGGGAAGTAGGAGCCGCGCCATGTCCCAGGAGGATCGCCAGCGCTGGAACGACAAGTACCAGCAGGCCACCGCGCAGCGGGAACCATCCGCCTTCCTCCGCTCGCTCGAGGACCGGCTGCCTCACGCGGGCCGGGCGCTCGACCTGGCCGGAGGTGCGGGACACGACGCGTGCTGGCTCGCGAAGCGCGGGCTGGACGTCACCCTGGTGGACATCTCCGACGTGGCGCTGGAGCAGGCGGAAGCACTGGCGCGCGACGCGGGCGTGACACTCACGCGCCTGCGTTTGGACCTGGAGACCGAAGCACTGCCGCCCGGTCCGTTCGACCTGGTCGTGTGCTTGAACTACCTCTGGCGGCCACTCTTCGCCGCCGTGCCGAAGATCCTCTCACCGGGCGGGCTGTTCGTCTTCGCCCAGCCCACCCGGCGCAACCTGCAACGCCATCCGCACCCGTCCGCGCGCTTCCTCCTGGAGGAGGGCGAACTGCCCACCCTGCTCCAGGGGCTCCAATCCCTCTCATCCACCGAGGACTGGACGGACGCCGGACGTCACGAGGCGCGGCTTCTGGCTCAGAAGCTCCAGCACGTCGCGGACGGCGTGCGGCCGCAGTAGGACGCGCCATGCGCCTGGCACTCGCCGTAGTAGAGGATGCCGGGCTCGTAGAGGAACCAGGGACCGTTGGCGGTGCACCGCACGGAACAGCGGCGCGCGCCGGCGTCATAGCCCTCACAGAGTCCCTGCTCGGAGGTGGCCAGCGACGGCGTCGGCTCGCTCGTCCCCTCCTCCGTCTCCACTCCGCCACAGGCTGCGAGGAGGGTACCGATGGCGAGGCTGGCGAAGAGTGTCTTCAGGTGCATGGGGTGGGCGCTGGGTGAGCACCGGCGGAAAGCGCGCGGCGCCGGGCAGTGATACATCAGCCGCCCGGCCCATCCCAGACACCTCGGGCGCCCTTCAGCTCCGGCGCTTGTACTGAAGTTCAATGGCTTTCTGCGGTGCTTCACCCGGCTCGATGTTGAAGTGCGTGATGACCAGCGCATCCGGACCGGTCCACTCGATGTCCACGCGCCAGCCCCAGCGGGGCGACTGCTCACCGGTGGAGTAGCTGCCGGTAACGGAGAAGCGGTCGCTCACCCCGGCCTCTCCCTGCAGGCCCATGATGTCCGTGCCGACGTGGAAGGTGTCCACCCACGACATGGTGAACTGCTTCCCGTCCAGGTGATGGCCCAGCGTCGCGATGCCGGACAGCGGCTTGCCCCCAAAGGAGGACGTGTACTCGTACACCACGAAGCGGCCGTCGAGCACGCTCCGGAAGGTGCCGGTGATGGGCGACTCATCCTCCACCTTGTCGGGCTGGAACCACGTGCGCGCGACGCCCTCCCACGTGCCGACCAGACGGGAGAGGAGGTGATGGGGACCCGCGGACAGGGATTGCTGCAGACGTTCCTGGCTCATGGGCGCGGAGTCTCTCCGACGCTCCCCGGGCAGGTCCACTTGTCCTGACGTTCACCCGGCACGGTGGACCCGGCGTCGCTAAATTGCCGCCCCTACTTCGTTTCCCATCAGGAGCCTTCCTTGCCCTCGACCCCTGCCTATGCCGCACCCAGCGCGAAGGCCGCGCTCGGCCCCTTCACCGTGGAGCGCCGCGAGCCGCGTCCCCAGGATGTGCTCATCGACATCCAGTACTGCGGCGTGTGCCACTCCGACATCCACCAGGCTCGCGACGAGTGGGGCGGCGCCCTCTTCCCCATGGTCCCGGGCCACGAAATTGTCGGCAAGGTGTCCCAGGTGGGCAGCGCCGTCACCACGTTCAAGGTCGGTGACGCCGTGGGCGTGGGCTGCTTCGTGGACTCGTGCCGCGAGTGCCCCCAGTGCCTCGCGGGCGACGAGCAGTACTGCGAGCGCGGCGCGGTGAACACCTACAACAGCCGTGAATACGACGGCCAGCCCACCTACGGCGGCTACTCCACGCACATCACCGTGGACGCGAAGTACGTGGTGCGCATCCCGGAGGGCATCCCCCTGGACCGCGCCGCGCCGCTCCTGTGCGCGGGCATCACCACGTACTCGCCGCTGCGCTATTACGGCGTGAAGGCCGGCAGCAAGCTGGCCGTCGTGGGTCTGGGCGGCCTGGGCCACATGGCCGTGAAGCTGGCCAAGGCGATGGGCGCGGAGGTGACGGTGCTGAGCACCTCGCCTTCCAAGCGCGACGACGCGCTCGCCCTGGGCGCCACGCATTTCGAGGCCACGTCCGACAAGGCGACGTTCAAGAAGCTGCGGCGGTCCTTCGACTTCATCCTGGACACCGTCTCCGCGCAGCATGACTACAACGCCTACCTGAGCCTGCTGAAGACGGACGGCACGATG